>NZ_BACT01000050.1:0-6745 GCF_000333255.1 Methylobacterium sp. B1
AGCTGCATCGCCTGGTTGGTGACCCGCACCGCCATCTCGGTGGCCAGGAGCTTCACCATCGCCGATTCGCTCTCGGCGGCCTCGCCCTGGTCGAGGAGGTGGGCGACCTGATGCCAGAAGGCCCGCGCCTGCGCGACCTCGGCCGCCATGTCGGCAAGGGCGAAGCGCAGCGCCTGGAAATCGCCGATCGGGTGGCCGAACTGGACCCGCTCCTGAAGATAGCTCTGGCAATCCTCGACCGCCGCCCGGGCGACGCCGACGGCCCGGGCCGCCGTGTGGACCCGGGCGATGTTGAGGCCGCGCTGCACCGCGGCGAAGCCGCCGGAATCCGCGTCCGCTCCCTGGTCGCCGTAGAGTCCGGTGAGCCGGTCGCTCTCGGGCACGCACACGTCCTCGAGGGTCAGTTCGAAGGTCTGGAAGCCGTGGTAGCCGATCTTGTCGATCACCCTCCCGGTCACGCCGGGCGGGAAGCTGTCGCGTTCCTTGAGCACCAGAAAGGGCTCCAGGCCGGCGGAGCGCGATTCCCCGGGCTCCGGGTCGCGGGTGCGCGCGAGGACCTCGATGAAATCGGCGCCCTTTGCGAAGCCGGCCCAGCGCTTGGTGCCGGTGAGCCGCCAGAGGTCGCCGTCCCGCACCGCCCGGGTCTGCACGCCGGCGAGGTCGGAGCCGGCATTGGGCTCCGACAGGGAGATCGAGCCGATCCATTGTCCCCGGGCCGAACGGCGAAGCAGCTCCGCCCGGCGCTCCGCGTCGAGGGTCTGGGTGCCCAGGCCCTGGCCGCGCGCCAGGATGCTGCCCACGGAGAGCCACGCCCGCGCCAGTTCCTCCGAGACGAGGCAGTACTCGAACACGCCGAGGCCCAGGCCGCCGTGCTCTGCGGGGATCGTGATGCCGAACCAGCCCTTCGCGGCCATGGCGTCGATGAGCGTACGCGGCATCTCGGCCTTCTGCCGGTCGAGCGTGTCGGCCATCGGCAGCACCGTGTCGCGCGCGAAGGCGCGGGCCTCGGCCTGAAGCGCCGCCCGGGCCTCGGTCCGCCAGGGCGAGGCGAGTTCCGGCGGCTGCGGCGCGATCAGGTCCTTCCGATCCTCGGATCCGGTCATCGTTACCCCCGTATGGTTTGACGCCATGTGGCAACTCAGTTGAGGCCCGTGCGGGAAACACGCGCTTACAAATTGGTTCCGTCGCCCACCTTCGAATAATCGGCGGATCGGGCCATAATAGCCTGATGATGCAGGCCGAACCGCTGACCGATTCCTTCGCGATGAACGCACCCGCAACACCCCACATCCTCGTGGTCGAGGACGATCGAGAGATCTCGGCCCTGATCGCGCGCTACCTGCGCGGCAACGATTGCCGGGTCACGCTGGCGGGTGACGGGGCCGAGATGGACCGGGTCCTTGCGGAAGCGCGGATCGACCTGATCGTCCTCGACCTGATGCTTCCCGGCGAGGACGGACTGAGCCTGTGCAAGCGCCTGCGCGGCACGTCGCAGATCCCGATCCTGATCCTGACGGCGAAATCCGAGGAGGTGGACCGGATCCTCGGCCTGGAGCTCGGCGCCGACGATTACCTCGCCAAGCCGTTCAACCCGCGGGAGCTGCTCGCTCGCATCCGCGCGATCCTGCGGCGGGTCGCGGCCGAGGCCCCCGACGCGGACGAGCGGCGGCGGCTGCATTTCTCGGGCTGGACGCTCGACGTGTCCCTGCGCCAGGTTCTGTCCCCCGAGGGCGCCCGCATCTCGATCACCGGGGCGGAGTTCGATCTCCTGCACGCCCTCTGCCTCAGGCCCGGGCGGGTTCTGTCGCGGGACCAGCTCCTCGACCTCACGCAGGGCCGCTCCGCCGGCCCGTTCGAACGCAGCATCGACGTGCTGATCTCCCGGATCCGTCAGAAGATCGAGCGCGACACCCGCAATCCGGAATTCATCCGCACGATCCGGTCGGGCGGTTATCTGTTCACGCCGGAGGTCACGCGGTCATGAGCGGTCTGCGCCGTCTTCGCGCGCGGCTGCGTCCGAAGACCATCGCGGGCCAGATCGCGCTGCTCGTGGTCGCCGGCATCGCGGTCGCCCATGTGGTCGCCACCGCGGCATTCCTGATTCTGCACGAATCGCAGAACCCCGACACGCTGCCGGGTGTGGCCGCGAGCCGCCTCGGAGTGCTGGTGAGACTGCTGGACGCCGCCGATCCGGCGGCGCGGCCGGCCCTGCTCGCGAGCGGTCGCAGCCTGCCGCTGATCCATGTCGAGCCCTGGGACGGCACCGTATTGCCGGGGGCGACGTCGCCGCCCGACCTGCCGGTGATCCGGCGGCTGCGCAACGGCGCCGGCCGGCCGGTGACGATCACCGACCTCTCCGCGGCCGATCCGGACGGGGAGCGGTCGGACGCGCGGCTGCATATCGGCATCGTCACGCCGGGGGGCGCGCGGCTCCAGGCGACGCTGCCGAACGATCCCCTCCGTGGGCCCCGCCAGGGTGCGCTGATCTTCACCGTCGTCTTCCTGGCGCTGACCCTGGCGCTGCTCTGCGTCTGGGCCACCCGCGCCCTCACGGCGCCGCTGAAGCGGCTCGCCGGTGCCGCCGAGGCGTTCGGCGCCCGCGACGACCACGTGGCGCTGCCGGAGGCGGGCCCGCGCGAGGTGCTCGCCGTATCCCGGGCGCTGGATCGGATGCGGTCGCGGGTGCGCCGCCTGATCGACGACCGGACGCAGATGCTGGCGGCGATCAGCCATGACCTGCGCACGCCGATCACCCGGCTCCGCCTGCGCGCCGAGTTCATCGAGGACGAGCACGCCCGCGCCTCCACCCTGCGCGACCTCGACCAGATGAACGGCCTCGTCGAGGCGGCGCTCTCCTTCGTGCGCGACGGCCAGATCCGGGATGCGAACAGCCACAGCCTCGTGGACCTCGCATCGGTGGTCCAGACGGTCTGCGACGACTTCTCGGATTTCGGATCCCCGGTCAGCGTCAGCCGCAGCCGGCACGTCCTGGTCCAAGGAAGGCCCGAGGAACTCCAGCGGGCGGTGACCAACCTCGTGGACAACGCCGTGAAGTACGGCGGCCGCGCCGAAGTCCAGATGGAAGCGTCCGAGCGCGGTGTCCGGGTCTGCATCCTGGATTCGGGCCCCGGGATTCCCGAGGCGGAGCGGGAGGCCATGCTCCAGCCCTTCGTGCGCGGCGACCGGGCCCGCAATCTCAACGAGGCCAGCGGCTTCGGACTCGGCCTGTCGATCGTGCAGGCGATCGTCGAGGCCCATAACGGGCGCCTGCAGCTGGAAAATCGCCCCGGGGGCGGGCTCTGCGCCGCGATCGAACTGCCCCTGGCCGCACAGGCCTTCGCGGGGCGCGCGGCGCAGAAGCCCGTGCCGCGTCCGGCCGAGGCGGCCTGAGGCCGCCTCGGGTCTCGTCCGGTCTACGCGGCCCGCACGTTGCGCAGGAACTGCGCCACCTCGGCGCGGAGCTGCTCCGAGCGCGTCGCCAGGGCATCGGACGCCTGAGCAACCGAAGCCGCGGCCTGACCCGCATCGCCCGCGACCCGGGCGACCTCGGCGATCTCGACGGTCATCGTGCCGGTGCCGGCGGACGCCTGGCCCATGCTGCGGACGATGTCCTGCGTGGTGACGCCCTGCTGATCCACCGCAGCCGCGATGCTGGTCGACACGTGGTTCATCGCCTCGATCTGAGCCGTGACTCCCTGGATCGCACCGGCCGCATCGCCGGTGACGGTCTGGATCGCCGCGACCTGCCGGCTGATCTCCTCGGTGGCCCGGCTGGTCTGGGCGGCGAGTTCCTTGACCTCGGAGGCGACCACCGCGAAGCCGCGCCCGGCCTCGCCGGCCCGGGCCGCCTCGATCGTGGCGTTCAGGGCCAGCAGATTGGTCTGACCGGCAATCGTCGAGACCATCCCGACGACGTCGCCGATCCGCGTCGCTGCGGCGGCCAGCTCCGTCATGGTCTGCTCGGCCCGACGCGCCTCACCGACGGCCGTCGCCGACATCCCGGCCGCCTGCTCGACCTGGCGGCCGATCTCCTGCACGGTGGCGCCGAGTTCCTCGGCCGCGGCCGCAACGGTGTTGACGTTCTCGGAGGTCTGCTGGGCGGCACTGGCGACGCTGGTCGAGCGTTCGGACGTGCCCGCGACCGCACTCCGCATGGTACCCGAGGCTCCCTGAAGCTCCGTGACGGCCCCCGTCAGGCCCTCGACGATGGCCCCGACCGAGCGTTCGAAGCCGTCGGCGAGATCTTTCAGCATGGCGCGGCGGCTCTGCTCCTCGCGCAGACGCGCGGCCTCGGTCGTCTGAAGCTGCTGGGCGGCATCCTCAAGCGACATGTCGCGGATGGTGACGACCGCGCGGGCGATGTCGCCGATCTCGTCCCGCCTCTTGCTGCCGGGAACGTCGGTCAGGGCCTGGCGGTCGGCGAGGGCCTTCAGCGCGCGGGTCAGGGCTCCCAGCGGCGACACGATCGAGCGCGCGAGCAGCAGGCCGAGCACCGCCGTGACGGCCAGGACGATGAGACCGGTCAGGATCAGCGTCCGAGACAGGGCCTGCACGGCATTGATTGCCTCCGCCTGGGTCTGCTCAGCCAGCACGGTCCAGGGCGCGCCGAGGACCGTCACCGGCGAGGCGGCCGCCATGTGTGCGCCGTTCTCGGCCGTGAAATCGACCGGACCGCCGACCTTGATCCGGTCGGCGGCCAGGCCGATTCCGGCGAGGCCTGCGCCGGCATGCAGAGCCGGGTTCAGCGGTGGGTTGCTGCGCAACAGCCCGTCTGTCCCGATCGCCAGGATCTGCCCGGTCTCGCCGAGACCGGTCCGCTTGGACAGCGTTTGATCGAACAGGGTCGGCGTGACCCGCATGACGATGTAGCCGGTCCGCTCGGCCGCCTGCGCCGTGCCCATGGCGACGTTCGCCCGCTTGGTCATGACACGGCCGATGAAGGCAGCCGGGGTCCCATCCACAGGGTAGGCGGCGAAATCCTCGAAGAGAACCGCGCCCGGATCGGCGGACTTGAGACGCTCGACGAGCCGCGCGAGCGCCGAGCCCGCCAAGCCATCCTCCGAGACCGATTTGGCGAAATCGGCGCCCTTGGTCGTGGTGTAGACGATCCGGCCGTTGTTATCGACGAACATCAGGTCGGCGTAGCCGGGCTGGGCCACGAGCTTGTGGGCCACTTCCTGGACCTTGACGTGGCGCCGGGCATACATCGACGTCATGCCGCTGCCGTCGAGGGCGATCCGCGCCTCAGCCGTCTGAGGCGCTTGGAACGCCTCGATGACGCTCGCGGTGTCGGGCTTCGCAGGGTCGAGATTCTCGATCAGGTCCGTGAAATTCGAGACGATCTGCGGATGGGTCGCCACCGCCTGGAAGTCCGCCTGCATCCGGTCCGCCACCAGCTCGATCGCGTCCCGCCGCGCCGCCGCGGCGAGTTCGAGGCGCTCGTGCGCCGCGGTGATCAAGCCCGACCGCGCCGAGTACCAGCTGAATCCACCCATGGCGGTGGCGCTCAGAAGCGCGAGGCCGACGGTCGTCGCGGGAAGGCGCGTGCTCAGCCGCGAAAGCGTTTTCATGATGACCCTGAACTATTGAATGACGGCGATCCAACCAGTCCAATGGCCCGACTCTTATAAAAATCTCGTAAACATCGATGCAGCGCGCGGATATCGAGCACTGGCACTATACAACCTGAAAGAACGTGCTCTGCCAAGAATTCAAGTTGTGGACGGGCCCCCTTCGGTTTTCGATAGTCACCCGCCCTGCGGCCATGGCGGAGGGTCTGCAGCATTGCGGACCCGGCCGGCGCGCGTGCTGGCTCTCCTGCTCCCGGAATCTCGGATCATCACGGTCATGTCCACGGACCGTCCTCGAAAGCACTCCGCCATCTGACGGTGACCCGGTGCCGGTCGGGCTCCGAACCCAAGGCGTGGATGCGCACGGGCCGGCGGTGATCCGATGCGCGACGGTTGGGCCGCCGCTGGGGGCAGGCGAACGAACGGTTTGCGACTGTCGAAAGGCAACAGTCGACCGCCCTGCGCGGCCGGACGCGCGATCTGGATCCCCGAGACCGCGCCGCGATCTGGCCCGCCGCGCGGGCCTTCGGCCGCTCGTGAGCCCGCCATCTCGGGCTGTGATGCAGCATCCGCCGACGATGCAGCCGATATCCGGAGGTTGGACAAGTCGGGTGCTGCCGCGCGACCCTTGGCGGCGGTAAGTTCGGTCGCATCTGCCGCGTCGGCGGAGGCACGGTATGTTCATCAATAGCGACGCCCTCGCCGGCGTCCTGCGACTCCTCTGGATCGCGATCGTCCTGCTTGGGGGTGTGATCGTCGCGCATCTCGTCTGGGTCAGCCGCGTCGCGCGCTGTCGGGCATTGGCGTCCAGGCCGCTGCCGACGAAGATCGCGATCGTGGGCGCGGCCCTCGCGACGCCCGTCGTCGGCTTCTATGCCGTCGAGATCGCGTCTTGGCACCGGCGGCAGGCGGCGCGGCCGCGCTTCCGCGTCCCGCGACACATCGCGGTCGCCGCTTTGCTCACGCTGGCACTGGCCGCGGCCGGCACCCTGTTGGTGGAAGGGCGGGCGGTGCCGGAGGACCGATCCTGGTGGCGTGCGGCAGGTCGTTTCGAGGGCCAGGCCTGCGTGCTGCTGATCGGGCAGGTGTTGGTGTTCATGATCCTGCGCGTGTTTCTGACGGCCCGACGTCCAGCGCTGCTGTGGATCGCCTACGTCCTCTCGGCCGCGATCCTC
>NZ_BACT01000049.1:0-14255 GCF_000333255.1 Methylobacterium sp. B1
CCGGCCGGAACTTCAGCTCTGGCGGGCCGGCATCACCAAGCAGTTGCTGACCCCGCCCGGCGGCACGCACGGGATGAGCCTCTTCCACATGGTGCTGAGGCCGGGGGCGAGCACCGGCGACGAGCCGTTCAGCCACGAGGGCGAGGAGGCCCGACGATGGACGGCGCGGGCTGACCGGGAAACCGCAACACGAGCCGGGCGAGCCGACCCGGCAGCGCCCGACGGGACCGTGCGATCACCCCCGTCGCGCGGACCCGCGGTGCGGATTCACCCCCCGCGGAACGCCAGCATCAGCGCCCCGGCGGCAATCGCCCAGAGAGCCAGCGTCGACCAGATCGCCCGATAGCGTTCGTTGCGGGCGAAGCGCTCCAGGCGGCGGGCATCGCCCGTTCCGGCCTCGTCGAGGCGCACCAGCACGCGCTTCAACCGCATGGCGAGATCCGGAATATCGCCGACCACGTCGGAGACCACACGCAGGGCCTCCAGGCCGCTCTGCGCCCGGCCGACCGGGCCCATGTTGCGGGCGATCCAGGCGCGCACGACCGGCTCGGCCGTGGTCCACATGTCGAGCCGCGGGTCGAGGGAGCGGGCGACGCCCTCAACCACCACCATGGTCTTCTGGAGCATCACCAGCTCGGTGCGGGTGCTCATGTCGAACAGGGCCGTCACGTCGAACAGCAGGGTCAGGACCTTGGCCATCGAGATCTCGTCGGCCCGGCGCTGGTGGATCGGCTCGCCGATCGCCCGGATCGCCTGCGCGAAATCCTCCACGGAATGGTGGGCCGGCACGTAGCCCGCCTCGAAATGGACCTTCGCCACCCGGCGATAGTCGCGCAGGATGAAGCCGAGCAGGATCTCGGCGAGGAACCGGCGCTCGTTCGGGCCCAGGCGGCCCATGATGCCGAAATCCACCGCCACCAGGCGGCCCTCGGCGTCCACCAGCAGGTTCCCCTGGTGCATGTCGGCGTGGAAGAAGCCGTCGCGGATCGCGTGCCGCAGGAAGCTCTGGATGACGGTCCGCCCGATGGTCTGCGGGTCGTGCCCCTGGGCGGCGATCTCCGCCGCGCTGTGCAGGCGGGTGCCCTCGATCCACTCGGCCGACAGCACCTCGCGGGCGGTCAGCTCCCATTCGGGCTTCGGCACGCGGAAGTCGAGGTCGTCCTTGGTGTTCTCGGCGAGCTCGGAGGCGGCGGCCGCCTCCAGGCGGAAATCCATCTCCATCAGCACCGAGCGGGCGAGGATCTCCACGACTTCGCGGGGACGCAGCCGCTCCGCCTGCGGGGACAGGGCGTGCACCACCCGGGCCATGAAGCGCATGACCTCGAGGTCGCGCATGAAGCGCTCGCGGACGCCCGGCCGCATCACCTTCACGGCCAGCGCGCGCTGCGTGCCGTCCGCATCCTGGACGATCGCCTTGTGGACCTGCGCGATGGAGGCGGCGGCGATCGGTTCGCTGAACGACACGAAGAGCTGACTGACCGGCTTGCCGAGCGCCGTCTCGACGGTGCGGAGCGCGACCTCCTGCGGGAAGGGCGGCACCCGGTCCTGCAGCTTCTCCAGGTCGAAGGCCGCCCGCATGCCGACGATGTCGGGCCGGGTCGCCAGGAACTGCCCGAACTTGACGTAGGACGGGCCGAGGCGGGTCATGGCCGCCGAGAGCCGAGCGGCGCCGTCGTCGAGACCCGGCCGCTCGAGGGAGCGGCCGAGCCGCAGGGCGAGCCGCAGATGCGGCGGCAGCTCCGCGGGATCGGCGAAGGCGAGGGCGCCCTCGCGGGCCAGCACGAAGCCGACCCGCGCGCCGCGGAACAGGTTGATGGCGGCGCTGATCACCGGTGCTGGCTCCCGTCGCGCACGGCGGCGGTCAAGAGACCTTCCAGCCCGAATGGATCGCCACGATCCCGCCCGTGAGCGGCCGGTCGGTGACGTGCCGGAAGCCGGCACGCTCGATCATGCCCGCGAAGGCGCCGCGCGTCGGAAACTTCCGGATCGATTCCACGAGGTAGCGATAGGATTCCGCGTCCCCGGCGACCCGGGCGCCGATGCGCGGGATCACGTTGAAGGAATAGGCGTCGTAGATCCGGTCGAGCAGCGGGATGTCGACGGCGGAGAATTCCAGGCAGAGGAAGCGCCCGCCGGGCTTCAGCACCCGCCGCGCCTCGGCGAGCGCCGTCTCGATCCGCGGCACGTTCCGGATGCCGAAGGCGATCGTGTAGGCGTCGAAGGTCGCGTCCGGCAGGGGCAGCGCCTCGGCGTTCCCGGTCACGAACGCGATCCGGTCGCCGGCCTCGTCGAGCTTGCGCTCCCGGGCCCGCTCCGCGCCGACGCGCAGCATCGACTCGTTGATGTCGAGAACCGTGACCCGGGTGCGGGGGCCGCCCGCGGCCAGGACCCGGAAGGCCACGTCGCCGGTGCCGCCGGCGACATCGAGATGCGCGAAGGCCCGGTTCTGGGAGGGCCGCAGCATCGAGACGAGCTGCGCCTTCCAGGCCCGGTGCAGGCCCGCCGACATCAGGTCGTTCATGATGTCGTAGCGGCGGGCGACCGAGTGGAAGACGCTGTCGACGCGCCCCTGCTTCTCGTCGAGCGCCACGCGCTCGAAGCCGAAATCCGCGCTCGCGCGCTCAGACGCCCCGTTTCCGGCCTTCATGACGCTCCCATTCCTCGATGGGCGCGTCATAGCGAAGGTCGGGCCCGGCCGCCATGCGTCGAAACACGCGGCTGGGGACCGACCCCGATGCTGAGACGCGCCGAAGTCCTGTCTCAGCCGACGCGCGCGCGGAGCGCGTCCGCCACCGCCGCCGCCATGGCCCGGGTGCCTATCGGGTTCGTGCCCTCGCCGGCGATGTCGGCCGTGCGCGCACCGCCCGACAGGGCGTCGGTGATGGCGCCGTCGAGGGCGTCGGCGGCGTCGCCGAGGCCGAAGGAATAGCGCAGGCACATGGCGAGCGAGCCGATCATGGCGATCGGGTTCGCCTTGTCCTGGCCGGCGATGTCCGGGGCCGAGCCGTGGACCGGCTCGTACAGCGCGCGCCGCAGGCCGCCCGCATCGACCGCGCCGAGCGAGGCGGAGGGCAGCATGCCGAGGGAGCCGGTGAGCATGGCGGCGATGTCGGAGAGCACGTCGCCGAACAGGTTGTCGGTCACCAGCACGTCGAACTGCTTCGGCCGGCGCACCAGCTGCATGGCGCAGTTGTCGGCCAGGATGTGCTCCAGCTGGAGGTCGGCATAGTGCTCCGCATGGACCTTGGTGACGACCTCCTTCCAGAGGACGCCGGACTTCATCACGTTGTGCTTCTCGGCGGAGGCGACCCGTCCCGAGCGCTTGCCCGCGAGGTCGAAGGCCACATGGGCGATCCGCTCGATCTCGGCCGTGGTGTAGACCTGGGTATCCACCGCCCGCTTGGAGCCGTCCTCCAGCACGGTGATCTCCTTCGGCTCGCCGAAATAGACGCCGCCGGTGAGCTCCCGGACGATCATGATGTCGAGGCCCTCGACCAGTTCCCTCTTCAGGGCCGAGGCTTCGGCCAGGGCCGGGTAGCAGATCGCCGGACGGAGGTTGGCGAAGAGGTCGAGTTCCTTGCGCAGGCGCAGCAGGCCGGCCTCCGGGCGGTTCTCGTAGGCGACGCCGGCCCATTTCGGCCCACCGACCGCGCCGAGCAGGATCGCGTCCGCATCCTTGGCGCACTGCAGGGTCGCGTCGGCGAGCGGGCTGCCATGGGCATCCAGCGCGCAGCCGCCGACGAGGTCGGTCTCGGTCTCGAAGGTCGCGAGACCGGTCTCCTTGAGCGCCTCGAGCACGACCTGCATGCCGGCCGCCACCTCCGGACCGATCCCGTCGCCGGGGAGGAGCAGGAGCTTGTAGCTGGCCATGACGGTCTCGCGGGTTGGTCTCGACGTGCCGGCGGGCTTTATCGAGGCTGGCCCGTCATTGGCAAGGCGCCGGCCCGATCGTCGATGCGCGTCCGTCCTCTCAGAGGAGCGCGACCTTGCCGGTGGCGATGTCGTAGAAGCCGCCCACGACCTTCACCCGCTGGGCGGCGACGGCCTCCGCGATGATCGGCCCGGACTGCTCCAGCCGTCCGACGGTGTGCCGGACGTTCTGGGCGATGGCCTCGGCGAGGGGATCCTGCGCCCGGGCCTTCGCGGCCAGATCGACCGCGGGCCGAATCGCTTCGACCAGCA
Organism: Methylobacterium sp. B1; assembly: GCF_000333255.1. Lineage (NCBI taxonomy): Bacteria > Pseudomonadati > Pseudomonadota > Alphaproteobacteria > Hyphomicrobiales > Methylobacteriaceae > Methylobacterium > Methylobacterium sp. B1. The sequence continues at coordinate 4,183 of NZ_BACT01000049.1, forward strand.
CCGGGAGATGGCCGGGAAGCACCGCCTTGGTCCGCATGACGTCGATCGTCGCCTTCACGGCCCCGCATTCGGAATGGCCGAGGACCAGGATCAACGGGGCGCCCAGGACGGACACGCCGTATTCGAGGCTGGCGAGGCCGTCGGTGTTGACGAAGTTGCCGGCGACGCGGACGACGAACAGGTCGCCCGGTCCCTGGTCGAAGATGAAGTCCGGGGCGACCCGGGCATCGGCGCAGCCGACGATGCAGGCGATCGGATGCTGAGCCGCGGCCCGCGCCGCGCGACCGGCCGAAAAATCCCTGTTGGCGGGCGCGTTGGCCGCGTAGCGGCCGTTGCCGTCGAGCAGCCGAGCCAGAGCCTCCTCGGGCGTGATGGCCTTCGACCGAGCCCCGTCGGAGGCCGCTTCGGCGCGAAACGGCGGTGCGGACGCGCCGGCCAGGGTGCCGACGGCGACGGCCGTCAACAGGCCGCGCCGTGAGAGTCGCCGTGAGAGGGAGGGTCGATGCAGATCGCACACGCTTGGCGGTCCCCTTCGTCGTCCTTGCCGGCCGAGCCCGGCGAGCCGCTCGTCCCGGCAGCAGCGGGCCGAGCAATCCGGATCGTATCCCCTGCGGATCTTCCCCGCCGAGTCCAAACTTTGCAGGAAATACTGGACCGAAGGGGCTGCGCCGGGCATCCCGAAGGCATGGATCCGGCTGCTGCGAGGCGCGGATGTTGGACGATCATTTTCGAGACCGGATCGCTCTGCTTCGGTCCGAGCGCGATTTCCGTCGGGCGGTCGCCGGTTACTGCCAGGGGATGATCGAGCCGTCGCAGATTGTTTGGCCGAGTCACAAGCTGCTCAATCAGATCGGGCGCTACGTGGTCTCGTTCATGCTGATCCACAACGACTACGCGTGGCGCCACCATGGCGGCCCCCGTCCGACCCTGACGGCGCTCCAGGCGATGGTCGGACTGAGCCACCGGCAGACGGCCGGTTTCGTGTCGACCCTGAAGGCCGGGCGGTTCGTCACGGCGGTGGCGGATCCGGATGACGCACGCGTGAAATGCCTGCAGGCTTCGCCGGCCCTGGTGACCGAGATCGGCCGGTCCGGGCGCCTGTTCGTCGTCGCCATGGACGCCGTCGCGGGTCGCGATCCGGGCCGCGCGGAAGGACTCGACGGGCCCGGCCGGCTCGGGGAACTCGTCCGCCGGTCGGCGGCCCATGTGCTGCGGCACGGGACGCTCATCGCGCCGTTCCCCCGGGTGCTGCATTTCGCCGGCCGGGATTGCGGCTACCCGCTGCTCGCCGCCCTCGTCGGCGCCCACTACGCCGCCACGATTCCCGGGGCGCCGCCGGCCGCGCCGCTCAGCCTGCACGGCCTCGCCGAGCGGCTGGACGTGTCCCGGGCGCATGTCGGCAACCTGCTCGCCGAGGCGGAGGCGGCCGGATGGATCCGGATCGCCGACAGCCGCCTGAGCTTTTTCGATCCGACAGTGCTGGCGGAATTCGAGGACTGGGCCGCCGGACAGATGCTGTTCTACGACGATCTGGCGGCGGCGGTTCTCGCGGATCCGCCGGCCGTACGGGTTCCGGACTGTGCCTGCACCTCCTGATCCACCGGGTGCGCGGCGCTCGCTTGTGTTCCGGCCGTTCCGGGGATACCTACGGGCTGCACCGCGCCGTGAGACCATCCGGCGTGGGTCGCCGACAGGAGAGACGAGCCTTGGCCAGAGCCGGCTCAGCGCCCGAGATCGCCCGCGCCGCCATGACGGCGCCGCGGTCGCGCGCGCGCCGCGCCGGGCTTGCTCTTCCGCTTCTGCTTACCCGCCCCTGAGGGCCGTCCGGGCGCGCGCCTGGGCCTTCAGGGGAGTTCTTCCATTCGCGAATCCGCCCGCGAGGGCACCACGCCGCGCCGCGCCATCTCGAGCCGGGCGGCCCGCGACAGGGTAATGCCATGACCACGACGAACACCACCTCCGCCCGCGACCGCATCGTGATCTTCGACACCACGCTGCGCGACGGCGAGCAATGCCCTGGCGCCACCATGACCTTCGACGAGAAGCTCGCGGTGGCCGAGTTGCTCGATACGATGGGCGTCGACATCATCGAGGCCGGCTTTCCCATCGCGTCGAACGGCGATTTCGAGGCCGTGTCGGAGATCGCCCGGCGGACCAAGCGCGCCACCATCGCGGGGCTCGCCCGCGCGATTCCCGCCGACATCGCCCGGGCCGGCGAGGCGGTGCGCCATGCCCAGCGGGCGCGGATCCACACCTTCGTGTCGACCTCGCCGATCCACCTCGCGCACCAGATGCGCAAGAGCCAGGACGAGGTCGTCGAGATCATCCTGAAGACCGTGGCCCAGGCCCGCGACCTCGTGGAGGACGTGGAATGGTCGGCCATGGACGCGACGCGCACGCCCCTCGACTATCTGTGCCGCTGCGTCGAGGCGGCGATCAAGGCCGGCGCCACGACGATCAATCTCCCCGACACGGTGGGCTACGCCACGCCCTCCGAGTACCGCGACATGTTCGCGAATGTGCGTGAGCGCGTGCCGAACGCCGACAAGGCGGTGTTCTCGGTCCATTGCCACAACGACCTGGGTCTCGCGATCGCCAACTCCCTGGCGGGCATCGAGGGGGGCGCCCGGCAGGTCGAATGCACGATCAACGGCATCGGGGAGCGGGCCGGCAACGCGGCGCTGGAAGAGATCGTGATGGCCCTGCGCACCCGCGCGGACGTGCTGCCCTACGAGACGGGGGTCGAATCGACCATGCTGACCCGCGCCTCGAAGCTCGTGAGCCACGCCACGAACTTCCCGGTGCAGTTCAACAAGGCGATCGTCGGCCGCAACGCCTTCGCCCACGAGAGCGGCATCCACCAGGACGGCATGCTCAAGAACGCCGAGACCTACGAGATCATGACGCCGGCCTCGGTGGGTCTGACGAAGACCTCGCTGGTGATGGGCAAGCACTCGGGCCGGGCGGCGTTCCGCTCCAAGCTGGAGGATCTCGGCCTGCACCCGTTCGGACAACCAGTTTCAGAACGCCTTCGACGGTTTAAGGGCTTGGGCGGACGCCAAGAAGAACGTCTACGACGAGGATATCGAGCCGCTGGTCGACGAGAACCTCCCCACGGCCCACGACCGCATCCGGCTGGTCTCCCTGTCGGTGATCGCCGGCACCCGCGGGCCGCAGCGCGCGACCTTGCGCATCGCCGACGAGGCCGGCACGCGGATCGAGGAGGCGGACGGCAACGGGCCGGTGGATGCGGTCTTCAACGCGATCTCGGCGCTGGTCCCGCATCAGGCGCAGCTGGAACTCTATCAGGTCCATGCCGTGACCGGCGGCACGGATGCCCAGGCGGAGGTCTCGGTGCGCCTGCGGGACGGCGAGCGCAGCGTCACGGCCCGCGGTGCCGATCCCGACACGCTGGTCGCGTCCGCGAAGGCGTATCTCTCGGCGCTGAACAAGCTCTCGGCCCATTCGGTGCGCGTGCATGCACAGCATGCGGCGGCGGAATGAGAAAAAGCTGCGGCGGGGGGTGGACACCCCCCGGCCGCGTTGGTATCAGCCCGTCACCCCGGACGGACTTGGTGGCCACCGGGCGGTCGCAGACGCGATCGGGCGCATAGCTCAGTTGGTAGAGCAGCTGACTCTTAATCAGCGGGTCCTAGGTTCGAACCCTAGTGCGCCCACCAAGATTTAGCCCCTCCGGCGATTAGTGACGGGGCTCCCGAGTAAGCACATAATAAGCAGGGCGAGCCGGTAGGCAACTCGACGCTGAGTGCTCCCCACCGATGCCTTCCGAACCGATCGCGCCGGTCCGCGGCCGCCAGCTCGCCGCCCTCCGCTCTTGCCTGCTCTATCCGCAGGGACTGCGGCACGAGGCCTATCCGCCAGTGATGCCGATCCTTCGGAAGCTCGGGCTCGTCGTGTCTCGGCCGTGCGCGGACCAGGGCGCAAGGTCCCAGCGTGGTTCATCATCGAAGCCGGCCGCGAGCACCTCGCCGAGATTGATGCGGCTAAGCGTAGGGCGCGCGCGGCGCGGCCTCGATCCCTGGCGCGGGTTGGAGCAGAAGGCCCGCCCGTTTGCCAACCTGAGGTCTGCGATGAAGGAAACTATCGGTATCCGCTCTAACATCTACACGCTCGCTGACGGCTCCGGCGTTGCCGAGATCAACCCGCACCAGGTTCGGCTCATCGAGTCCGGCCCGAAGGACACGACGGTCGTCCATTTCAGCGCGGATCATTCCATCGTCATCGCTGTGCCGCTGCGCGAGGTCAGCGAGCACTTCAAGCACGTGTTCGGATCGCAAGTGAAGGTCTGGGGGCCGGACGTCTGAGCACGAAAAAGCCCCGCGCGGCGGTGCCGGCGGGGCTCAAGGCCAAGTTGAATGTACGGTATCTGACATTAAGCCCGTATTGCCGTTGTAATAGAGACAAATGATGTGACGGCCGGGCAACGCGGCCCGTCACGTGTCATTTTAATCGCCCCGGCCAATAGACACTTACCTGAGGTTGCGTTATGAGAACCTAGCGGAGGCTAGGATGAGCAATATTGCGGCAGAGATTGTAAAAGCGGTAGATGTCCTAAAGCAATTGATTGGTCGTGCAGGACTTAATACCGATTTCTATATCGAATTTAACGATCACGCTTCTGGAAAAGGGCTGTACAATTTCTTGATTGACGGGCTACATATCTCGGCAGATCCTGCGGTGTGGCCTCAGACAATTCCTGAGTACCGATTGATCTCACGAGACGAGGTAATCGTCGGAAGCGTCAAGCTTCGGTGGCCGATACAGAGCACGTTTCAGGTCGCAGAGATGCCGTAATGCGGAGACGAAAAAACCGCCGCGGCCGGAGCCGGGCGGTTCAAGGCGGGTCGTGCTGAGGATCAGAGGCCCGTCTACGCACGGCCGGCCGGGGCGGTTCCGGTCAGACCCGCCGTTCGCGGTCGAGCCAGGGGACTGAGACGTCAGGGCAGAGCCGTCCGGCCAGGGCAGGCGGTGGGCCAGTAGACCTGAGCGCCGCTTTCTGCGTAAGGTGTCCGCGAGGTTGATGACCGGTTCATAATAACGTTTCAGGACCCGGGGGCGGTACCCGGCGCCTCCACCAGAAGCATCCTGCCCCGGATACCGCACGGGGGTGAGGGCGAGCGTCCGGCGTTGCGGACAGCGCGCTGCCAGGGTGCTTCTGCTGGGGGCGAAACAGGTTCGACTGGACGGTAAAGGGATCGCGAGTTCTGCCCTGCCTCGGCAGGGTAAGATGCGGCTTTCGGTAAGGACTCGACCGGTTCGGCGCGGGCAACCCTCGTTCCGAGCACCTGACCAAAACTCTAAATGCCAACGACAACTTCGGCAAGGAGATGGGCTCCGCGGGCGTAATTTTCCGGGGGGTGGGGCACGCCTAGCAACAGAACCCGAGGTTTCGCCCTCGGGGCCCGCTAATTCTCTTCCAGGAACGACGATCGGCCCTGCAGCTGAAGCCAGGGCGCGGGCGCGGGCATTGCCGACCGAATGTCGGCCAGGCGGCGGTCGCTGCTCATCCACGCCCCACCCGGCGACCAAGAAGCCGATGCCCACCCCACCAGGGGCCCGCCGGGATGGATCCGGATCTTCAGCCCCGAGGCTCTGCGGCCGGGTAGCGGCGTGCAGCGCGTCGTACGCCCGGTTCGGGCATGATTTGGATGACGGGCTTCGGGTCGGGCTTGGTGACGCGGATCGGCCCGGCGATCCGGATCGCGACCGCCATCGATCAGCCCGCCCCGTTCCCCTAGCCCTCTGGCACGACGCCATCGGCTACCCTCTTCAGGATCACGTGCAGCACCGCGGCGATCGCCGAGAGCAGTGTCCCGGGCCGAACAATCGGGCTTCCTGGCGGCGCAGGACGACGAGCGGTCAGCCATTCGGAAGCCGCCGCCATGTCGACCGCGGCAGGTTGGCGAGGAGGGCGGGGAGGGGCCCGATCTAGCAGTGCGTGATGATGCCGTTCGTCACGACGAGCGTGGAGAGGCTGACCGTTCCGGCTGCGCATGAAACACCGGCCGCGGTCGACGTGTTGTATGCGGGTGCGGTGACGGCCCCGGCGGTCGTCAAAGGCGAGCTAATTTGCACAGTTGAAGCCACGATTTCCAGCTGCTTGAGAGCGCTGTTCGCGTCATTGGCCGACGTGATCGAAGAGCCACCGGCAAGGCTCACGGGCCCCCGCATCAGCAGGTTGGTATCGGCCGCAGCCTGTATCCGGGTCGTCTTGCCATATCCGAGCATCAACTGATCCGAGGTGTCTTTTCCGATCAGGTTAAGATCGGCTGTGTTGGCATTGTTGCGCCATGCGATGGAGTGAGCGCTGGCAAAATGCAGCGCAGCGGATCGCGCGATCATCGCGCCCATATCGATGCCAAAAATCTTTGTGCCACCGAGATAAATGCCGGATCCACCGGAGTTTGTCAGGTCTTCGTAGGTGTTCGTCGCTACGGTGCCGTTATATATGCTGATGCCGCGGCGAAGCTTGAACTGACCCTGCGCCAAGTTGATCAGCAGGCCCGAGCCGAGCGCTTTCGAACCATTGCCCGAGACGTAGATCCCCGCACCGACTGCACCGCTCTCGCCACCCGGCCCGCGCACTCCATAATCCATATTGTTGTTGTTGACGTCGACCTCCAGGCCAATGCTGTCATGTGCGCCAACGCCGGGGTCAATACCGAGGATGGTATTGAAGGCATAGGCCGGACCGGAGCCGACGCGCTGCTTCATCGCGAAAGTGCCACACACCTTGCTCACGAAGTAGCTATCGGGCGGATGCGTATGCGTCCCTCCTTTGGTGGCGTAACAGTTCCAAAGGTGCATCATTTCCATTTTGTTCTCGAAGGCCGAATATGCCTCTCCGTAGGATGAAGATTGATTGATTCCGGTCGGATTATCGATCGGGTCGACGGCAAGAGATTGCGTACCGTTCAGACGCTGAGCGCCGATCTCCAGGCTCTTGAAGACGCCGGACGGAGACTTGGAGGTATCGAGTCCGAGGGCTGGCACGGCGAGAAGGCTGGACGCCGCGAGCGCGATAGACAGACGACGGATCATGTGGTGGTCCCTGTCCGAGAGAGGCCGTACCCATTTACGGCATCGCCGACCCGGTACCATGACCCCGGAACCAAGCCAGCCGGCGCGATTGGCCATGCGTCAGCCCACGGGCTCACGAGCGCGGACATCGGCCCGGCCATCTCGGAAAGCGAGACGTCTCTTTTCGACATGCCGAGGACCGGCCGAATTGCAGCGCCGAGCCCGGATGGTCCCGGCTCGCCCCTTGCCCCGGAAGGCCGGTTTAGGCCGTGACAGGCGCGAACGGCCGAGGCTTGGCCGTCAGGTCAGCGCCTGGGGGTGCGGTGACGGCGTCCCAACATAGCCCTGAGGCCTCAGGGGGCAGCCGGTATGCGCGCGGCGGTGCTGTAACTTCAAACGACCGGTACCGGTGTAGCTCCCGGCGACGATCACTTGGCCATGGCAGGCCGGGCATCGCTTCGGGGTCATCGTGTACAATCCGCGTGCCTCCGCGAGGCTAACCGGCGTCCACGCCTCGCCCACCTTCACCTCACAGATCTGCTGGTCAGCAGCGGGGATAGCACCCACCGCTATCGACCGAGCGATGGGCCGCCGGATGTCCCCCCGGTGCCGGGCGGCCCGCTGGTGGGCGTGCCGCCGATGTTCACATCTGGCGTCGTGCCCGGCACCGAGGAGTTGCTGGGATTGGCTTCGTTCCCCCGTGTGATCGGGCTGGGGCCCAGATCCCGGGTGCCGGGGGCGACGCCGCCGACCGTCGCGGGTGGGGCGACACCGGTGTTGCCGGCGCCTCCAGTGACCACCTGGGCAACGGCAGGGCCGGCCAGAACGATGCTCAGGACGCCGGCGAAGGCCATGGTGGTGCGGGTCATACAAGTGTCCGTGCTGCGTGCTGCGGCACAGGAACGGCCCAGATGTCCCGAAGTTCGAGGGGACCGTGCGCTTGGGCCCGGAGGCAGCCCGATCAGGGGCGCCGTCCGGGTCCCGCGGATCCGGATGTGGTCCGGAGCCGGGCTGATCTGCCGGCCGATACGGCCGGTGTCCATCGCGTGACATCGTCTCTCTCCGGAGGGCGGAGAGAGGCTGCATCGCGGGGCGTATCCGTGCGGACCGCCGACGTAGCCGCGTCAGGCTGAGGGGCGCCAGCGCGATCCGCGCGCATACACGGAAGTCGAGACGAACCTCCCGCCCGACGGGTGGGTGCAATCGCAGATCCGGATCCCTATTCCGCCGCCGAGGCCATGGCATCGGCACCATCGTCGGCGTCGAAGCGCGCGATGCTGCTCTCGAGCCGCAGCGCCGCGTTGATCAGGGCCATGTGGGAGAAGCCCTGCGGCATGTTCCCGCGCTGCGCCCCTGTGGCCGGATCGATCTCCTCCGCGAGCAGCCCGACATCGTTGGCCCGGGCGATCAGCCGCTCGAAAGCGGCCTTGGCCTCGGCCGCCCGTCCGCCGAGGGCGAGACAGCCGACCCGCCAGAAGGCGCAGGCCGTGAAGGTGCCTTCGTCCCCCTCCAGGCCGTCCTCCATGCGGTAGCGATAGATCAGGTCGCCGACACCGAGTTCCCGCTCGACCGCCGCGAGGGTCGCCCGCATGCGCGGCTCCGTCGGATCGAGGGCGCCGAACAGGGCCGCGCGCAACACCGCGGCATCGAGATGATGCGAGCCGTAGGCGCCGACATAGGCCTGCTTCTCCGCGTTCCAGCCCTGTTCGAGATACTCCGCCCGGATCTCGGCAGCGATTCGCTCCCATTCGGCAATCGTCTCCGCGGCCACGCCCGCGATGTTGCGGGCGATCCGGGCGGCGTCCCTCAGGGCCACCCAGATCATCGCCTTGGTGTGGACCTGCTGCCGCGGCCCGGTGCGCAGCTCCCAGATGCCGTGATCCGCATCGTGGCGGTGACGGATGGCGCGGGCGGTGAGGTTGTGCAGCACCTCCGGCAGGCGGTCGTTGACCTTCTCGGGCGGGTCGTAGTCCACCGCCTCAAGGAAGATGCACAGCGCCCGGAGCAGCTCGCCGTAGATGTCGTGCTGATCCTGAGCCTCGGCGACGTTGCCGATCACCACCGGCCGCACGCCGTTCCAGCCCGCGAGATGGCTCAGCTCCTCCTCCGGCGGCATGCCGTCGGCGATGCCGTACATCAGCCGGGTCTCCCGCCCGTAGGTGCCGTCGCGCTCGCGCAGGAAGCGCAGGAATTCGGACGCCTCGCGGACGTAGCCCAGCATCACGAAGGCGGTGACCGTGAAGGCGGCGTCCCGCATCCAGGTGAACCGGTAGTCGTAGTTGCGGTTGCCCGGCACCGCCTCGGGCAGACCGGCGGTGGCCGCGGCCACGATCCCGCCCGAGGGCGAGTAGGTCAGCAGCTTCAGGCACAGCGCGGACCGCATCACCGCCTCCCGGTAGGCGCCGCGATAGGTGCTGCGGGCGCACCAGCGACGCCAGTAATCGGCGGTGGTCTCCAGACGGCGTCGGGCGCCGGCGTAATCCTCGATGCAGGCCTCGTCCTGATCCTCGCCATGGGTCAGGACCAGATAGGCGGTCTCTCCCGCCGACAGGCTGAACCGCACTTCGGCGGCATCCCCGTCGAGGGTGGGACAGGGCTGCGCGTTGACGCGCAGACGCCAGTCTCCGGCCTCGAACAGGACGGATCCGCCCGCCATCAGGGGCGTGCAGGGGCGTCGCGCATAATCGAAGGTCGGCCGCACCCGGAACGCGCCCGTCACCCGGCCCTGCTCGCAGGTGAGCAGCCGGATCAGCCGGCTCTCGCTCTCGCCGTCCGGGCCCTCGTCGGGCTCCGGGCTCGGCGGGTTGACCGGCATCAGGTCGACGAGGCGCGCCCGGCCGGTCGCCGTCGTGAACGCCGTCTCCAAGATGTTGGTGTCGGGCAGGTAGCGGCGCGCGGCCTCGGTCGGCCCGTCGAATGCGACGCTGCACGAGCCACCCATGTCGTCGTCGAGGAGCTTCACGAACAGGGCCGGCGAATCGTGACGTGGCCAGCACAGCCAGTCGATCGATCCGTCGCGGGCGATCAGCGCG
>NZ_BACT01000048.1:0-7106 GCF_000333255.1 Methylobacterium sp. B1
GGCGCGTGCGCTGGCAGCGTTCCGGCGGGCGAAGGCGCTCTACCCGCAGATGGAGAAGGTCGGCGAGGCGATCAACCGCCTCACCCCGGAGGTCGACGGCCGCGACCTGTGACCCGGGTGATCGCCGTCCTCCTGACCCTCCTTGCCCTGCCCTTCGCCCTCGCCGGCCTCGTTCTGGCGATCGGGGCCCTGGCGGCGCTGGTGATCACGCTCCGGGTCGGCGCGGCCAACCCGCCCGCGGGTCCGTTCGTGACGATCACCGGCGGGCGGCTCGCGACCCTGCAGGACGGCCCGGCGAACGGGCCGCCCGTCGTCCTCCTGCACGGGGCCTCGGCCAACGCGTCGGATCCCATGGAGGGGATCGGCCGCCGCCTCGCCGCGCAGGGCTTCCGGGTGATCGCCTTCGACCGGCCGGGATTCGGATGGAGCGACCGGATTGCCGGCGGCGACGCCGCGGCACCCTCCGTGCAGGCCGGGATGATCGCGGAAGCGCTGAACCGCATGGGCGTCGGGCCGGCGGTGGTGTTCGGTCATTCCTGGGCCGGCGCCCTCGCTTTGGCCCTCGCCCTGGATCACCCGGAGCGGGTTTCCGCCCTCGCCCTCGCCGCGCCTGTGGCGATGCCCATGCCGGACCGGATGCCGGATCTGCCGTGGTACTGGCGGTTCGCCATAAAGCCCCCGGTGGCGTGGGTGCTCAGCCGGACGATCGGACCGCCGATCGCCCGGCGGTTCCTGCCCGAGGCGGCGCGCCGGGTCTTCAAGCCGCAGCCCGCGCAAGCGGATTATCCGGACTTGGCCAGATCCGACCTGGTTCTGCGACCGGAGACGCTGCTCGCCAACGTCCAGGATCTGCTCGGCCTGTCGCGAGCCCTCGCGGCGCAGAGCCCGCGCTACGGCAGGATCCACATCCCGACCCTGGTGATCTCCGGCGAGGCCGACCCGATCGTCCGCGCCGACGCGCAGGCGGTGCCGCTCGCGCGGGCGATCCCGGGGGCGCGGCTCGTGCTGCTGCCGGGCATCGGCCACATGCTCCAGTATGTCGCCGCCGAGCGGGTCACGGAGGAGATTATCCGGCTGGCCGCGGCGACCAGCGCGACCGGTTCGGAACCAGCCGTCGCGCATTGAACCGCGGGCCGATCAGGACACGTCCGTCCGCGTCGTCCCGGGGCAACGGTGGCAAGCCCGGTTTTGAGAATTGCTGTCCGCGCAAGTTCCCGCCGCGTCGGCGGCCGGCATCCCGATCGCAATCGGGATGCCGGCAGCGCTGGAGGCCTGCCGCCTCACGCCTTCTCGGCGTGCTCGCGGGTGATGAAGGTCAGCCGCACGAGGTTGGTGGCGCCCGGCGTGCCGAACGGCAGGCCGGCGACGACGATCACCCGGTCGCCCACCGCGGCAAACTTCTCGCGTACGGCGAACTTGGCGGCGCGGAAGGACATGTCGTCCACGTCGCTGGCATCCTTGGTGACGATCGGGTTGCGTGCCCAGGCCAGGGCGAGGCGCCGCGCCGTCTCGCGCCGGGGTGTCAGCGCGATCACGGTGGCGTCGGGCGCTCGCGCGACAGGCGGAGCGCCGTGGAGCCGGAATTGGTCCAGGCCATGATCGCGTCGAGGTTCAGGGCATCGACCATCTGGTGGGCCGCCGCCGCGATGGCATCGGCGGCCGTCTCGTCGGGGGTCGCGCTCTGCGCCCTGATGATCGACCAGTAGATCGCGTCCCGCTCCACCTGCTCGGCGATGCGGTTCATGGTCTCCACGGCCCCGATCGGGTGGGCCCCCGAGGCGCTCTCCGCAGAGAGCATCACGGCATCCGCCCCCTCGTAGACCGCCGTGGCGACGTCCGAGACCTCGGCGCGGGTCGGGACCGGAGCCGTGATCATCGATTCGAGCATCTGGGTGGCCACGACCACCGGCTTGCCGTAGCGCCGGGCGCCGCGGGTGATGCGCTTCTGCACCCCCGGGACCTGCTCCAGGGGCATCTCCACGCCGAGATCGCCGCGGGCGACCATCAGGCCGTCGGAGATCTCGATGATCTCGTCGAGGCGCGCCAGCGCCTGCGGCTTCTCGATCTTGGCCATCACCAGGGCACGGCCGGCGCAGACCTTCTTCACCTCGGCCACGTCCTCGGGCCGCTGGACGAACGAGACGGCGATCCAGTCGGCGCCCGCGTTCAGGCCGGCATCGAGGTCCGCCCGGTCCTTGTCGGTCATCGCCGGGACCGGGATCACCGTATGCGGCAGGGATACGCCCTTCCGGTTCGAGATCCGGCCGCCGACCTCGACGCGGGTCACGGCGCGGTTGTGCGAGGTCTCGACCACCGTCAACCGGAGCTTGCCGTCATCGAGCAGGATGGCGTGGCCCGGCTCCAGCGCCTCGAGGATCTCGGGATGCGGCAGGTGGCAGCGGGCGGCATCGCCCGGCGTCGGATCGCCGTCGAGCACGAAGGTGGCGCCGGCCTCGATCATCGCGGCCCCCTCCGCGAAGGTGCCGAGCCGAAGCTTCGGCCCCTGCAGGTCGACCAGGATGCCGATCGGCCGCTTGGCCTCCCGCTCGATGGTGCGGATCGCCTCCACCTTCTCGGGCAGCTTCTCGCGCGGCAGGTGGCTCATGTTGAGCCGGAACACGTCGACGCCCGCGCGGAACAGCCGCTCGATCATCTCCGGCGAATCGGAGGCCGGGCCCAGGGTGGCGACGATCTTCGTGCGGCGTGACCGTTTCAAGCGTATTCCTCCGGTTATTCGTTGCCGTGCAGCGTGAAGCGCCGCCGGTTCAAGGGTTTGGCCACGGGTGTGAGCATCCCGCGCCGGACAGCGTCAAGGCCGCCGCCTTCACGTTACGGTTTTGCCGGCGCCTCGGCCCGGTTGGGATCGGTGAGCTGGATGGTCCAGCTCTTCTGCTCGCCGGTATCGACTTCGAAGAAGCCGTTCCGGTCGTAGCCGCGGGCGAGACAATCCTCGATCCCGCGGATCGTGAATTCCGAATCACGGGTGCACATCAGCGAGCGGCCGCTCCACTCGCCGCCGCGCGTGTAGTCGACTGCGAACACGTAGTAGAACCGCGCCGCCAGCGCGCCCTTGAGAAGCGTCTCGCAGGCCTTCGGCGCCAGATCCCACCAGCCCTCCGTCACCCAGCCCTGCGGGTCGCGATAGCCCAGCGAGATCCCGACCTTGCTGGCGGTCTGGTTGCACAGGCGCAGATCCGCCCGGGCGGGGCTCGCGCCGAGGAGCGCGAGGCCGAGGACCGTGACTGCCGGGAGGAGCTGAGCCGCCGAGACGCGCGACCTAGTTGACGAGGATGATGCGGCAGTCGTTGACATTGGTACAGGTCGGACCGGGGTTCACAAGGTCGCCGAGGGCCGCGAAGAACGCGGTGGAGTCGTTCTGCTCCAGCATCGCGGCCGGGTCGAGGCCGGCGGCCCGGGCCCGCTCCAGGGTCGTCGGATCGACGAGGCCGCCCGCCGGGTCGGTGGCGAGGCCCCGGCCGCCGTCGGTCCCGTCGGTATCGGCACTGATGCCGAAGATGCCGGGCTCGCCGTCCAAGGCCACCGCCAGCGCCAGGGCGTATTCCTGGTTCGGGCCGCCATGGCCCTCACCGCGGATCGTGACTGTGAGCTCGCCGCCGGAGATCAGCGCCACGCGCCGGCCCTCGGCCTTGAGGCGCTTGGCCTCGGCCGCGTGCTCGGCCGCGACTGGTGGCGAGGCCCCGGCCCCTTTGGTCCCCTCGTATTGGCACTGATTCCGAAATTCCGGGCTCCCGTCCAAAGGCACCGCCAGCGCCAGGGGTATTTCTGGTTCCGGCCGCCATGGCCTCACCGGGATCGGGACTGGAGCTCCCCGCGGGAGATCAGCGCCACGCGCCGCCCCTCGGCCTGAGGCGCTGGGCTTCGGCCGCGTGCTCGGCCGCGACTTCGCGGGCCTCGCCTTCGAGATCGGCGCCGAGCAGGATCGGCTCGTAGCCGGCCGCGCGGGCGGCCTCGGCGGCGGCATTCAGGGCGTCGATCGGCCGGGCGATGATCCGGTACTCGGCGCGGGCGAAGGCGGGGTCGCCGGCCTTCGGCGTCTCGTTGTTCGGGTCGTTGAGGAGCCGCGAAGCCTCCTCGGGCAGCGGGATGCCGCGCTTCTCACAGATGGCGCGGGCATCGGCGAGCGTGGACGGATCGGGCACCGTCGGGCCCGACGCGATCACCGCCGGATCGTCGAACGGCACGTCGGAGATCGCCAGCGTCAGGATGCGCCGGGCGTTGCGGGCCGCGAGGGCGAGGCGTCCGCCCTTGATCCGCGAGATGTGCTTGCGCACCGTGTTGATCTCGCCGATCGGCGCGCCGGAGCGGAGCATCGCCCGGGTGATCGCCTGCTTCTCGACGAGCGTCAGGTCGCCGGCCGGGGCGATCCAGTTGGCCGAGCCACCGCCCGACAGCAGGACCAAAACCTCGTCGTCCGGCCCCGCCTCGGTGGCGAGCCGCAGGGCCTCCCGGGTCGCCGAGATGCCGGCCTCGTCGGGCACCGGATGGCCCGCCTCGACCATGTGGATGCCCGGCGCGTCCTGGCCGTAGCCGTGGCGGGCCACTGCGAGGCCGACGATCCGGTCGTCGCCGAGTCCATGCTGCCGGCGGTAGAACCGGCTCGCCACGGCGCTCATGCTGCCGGCGGCCTTGCCGGCCGCCAGGATGATCAGACGGCCGGGGCTCGGCTCCGGCAGGTGGGGCGGCAGGCAGAGATCCGGATGGGCGGCGCGGATCGCGGCCGTGAGAATCGAGTCGAGGAGCGCGCGCTGATCCCGGATGGCCGCATCGGCGACGGGCGGAACGGTCTCGGTCATGGCGTCGAACGGGCTCCTCTCTTGTTTGTGTCGCACACTCCCCGCCCGTTTCTTCCCTGGGCGGCGGGCCCGTTTCTTGCCGTGAGCGCACGATCCTTGATAGGTGATCTGCCCGAGCGGCCGCGCGACGGCAAGCGCCATCCGCGCCCTCGCACAGATCTGAAGACCTCGGAGCCCCGTGACCCGTCCGGAGACAGAAACGGCCCTCCCGCCCGCGCATCCCTGCGAGATCATCCCCGGCGACCCCGCCTGCGGCCTCGTCATCGCCTGCGATCACGCCTCGAATTTCGTGCCGCCGGATATCGAGCTCGGTTTGCCGGAGTCGGAATACGCCCGGCACATCGCTTACGATATCGGCGCGGCGGCGGTGACGCGGAGCCTCGCGGCGCAGCTCGGGGCCCCGGCGATCCTCACGAACTTCTCGCGGCTGATCATCGACCCGAATCGCGGGCGCGCCGACCCGACGCTGGTGATGCGCCTGTCAGACGGCGCCGTGGTTCCTGGCAACGCCCGGATCGACGAGGCCGGCAAGCAGGCGCGGATCGCCCGGTTCTACGCCCCGTTCGACGCGGCCATCGACGACGCGATCACCGCCGCCGCGGCGGCCGGCCGTCCGCCCGTGCTCCTGACCCTGCACAGCTTCACGCCCTACTGGCGCGGCATCGCGCGGCCCTGGCAGGTCGGCATCCTGTACGACGGGGACGAGCGCTTTGCCCGCCCCCTCATCCGCGCGCTGGAGGCGGATCCCGCCGGGCTGACCGTCGGCGACAACCAGCCGTATGGCGGCGGCCTGCCGGGCGACACGATCGACCGTCACGCCACCGCGCGGGGCCTCGCCAACGCCCTCGTGGAGATCCGCCAGGATCTGATTGCCGGCGCGGACGGACAGGCCGAGTGGGCCGCGCGCTTCGCCCGCATCCTTCGCCCGCTCCTCGCGGCTTGATCTCCGTCCGGCCGCTCCCGAAATCGGGAGCGGGCCGCCCGACCTGAAGAGAGTTGCCACCGATGAGCGCGATCGATCCCCGGACCCAGACGGAACTCGAAGCCGCGGTGTTCCGCCGCCTCGTCGCGCATCTGCGCAATCGGACGGACGTGCAGAACATCGACCTGATGAATCTGGCGGGCTTCTGCCGGAACTGCCTGTCGAACTGGCTCAAGGACGCCGCCGATGAGACAAGCGTGCCGCTGACCAAGGACGAGAGCCGCGAGGCCGTCTACGGGATGCCTTACGCCGAGTGGAAGGCGCGCTTCCAGACCGAGGCAACCCCGCAGCAGCAGGCGGGCTTCGCGGCGTCGCAGGCCAAGGAGCATTGAGGCGGCGGCCGGCAGGCAGCGAATCGGCTAAGCTTCCAGTAAGGCCGGCCCATTAACCACGGGTCCAGGGCGCAACCGCGCCGTGCATTCGGGAGAGCCCCATGAACGCCCATTCGATGCCCACCGCCGCGCAGCGGCCCGGCGGCGACGTCTCGTCGGCCGAGGGCGTAGCCGCCGACGAGCTGAAGCAGTTCATCGAGCGCCTGGAGCGCCTCGAGGAGGAAAAGGCCGGCATCATGGGCGACATCAAAGAGGTGTTCGCCGAGCTGAAGGGCCGGGGCTTCGACGCGAAGGCCGTCCGCACGATCCTCCGCATCCGCAAGCAGGATCACAGCGAGCGCCAGGAGCAGGAGGCGATCCTCGAGCTCTACATGCAGGCCCTCGGCATGGCGTAGTCGGACCAGGCGGCAACGCACGCCCACCCGTCCGCGCCATCCTTGGCCTGAGGGCCTGCAGCCCAGCGGGGGTCTCGACGGAGCAGACCAGGGAGCGCCGTGCTCTCTGGAGATCGCCTTCGAAGCCCGCGGACGCGGGTCTCTCGGGACGAGGGGCGTGGGTTGGACTGCTTTCCCTGCGCTCCGCCCCGCGGGCCGGACGATGCGACGCTCAGTGCGCCTCCGCGGCGGCCGACACGGCAGGACTGTCGAGGCCGAGGGTGCGGCCGGGATATCCGGCGGCATCGAAATAGCGGATCTCGCCCACCGTCTGGTAGGCGAGCGCCGTCACGTGGCCGGCGGCGTCCGGCTCCGAGCGCAGCTCCGCCCGGGCGAAGGTCGGCGTGCTGCCATTGGCCAACGCCTCGGTCAGGACGCGGCCGACCAGCCGGCCCTTGCCGGGAATCGTGAGGCCCAGGAGCTGGGCGATGGTCTTGCCGAGGTCGGCATTGCTCGCCGGCACCGCGCTCGCGAGGCCCGCCCGGAAGCTCGGCCCTGCCGCGCCCATGACGTTGCGGGTATCGGCGCGGGAGAAGCTGCCGTG
>NZ_BACT01000047.1:0-3330 GCF_000333255.1 Methylobacterium sp. B1
CCAAGCCGTAGGCGAGTCCGATCGCCGCCAGTCCGATCACGGCCGCCGGGATCAGCCGGGGCGCGGCCAGGGCCGCGAAGCCGAGGGCCAGGATCAGGGCCGCGAGGGTCATCGCCGGCAGGACGATGCCGGCGGCGAGCAGGCGGTCGGCTCGGGCCAGCACCTCTCCGACGATCCGGGCTAGGCTGCGCGCCTCGTCCCGGGCCCCCGTGGGGGCGTCGAGGATCGCCCGCAGAACGCCCTCGCGGACGGCGTCCCCGGCCTTGTTCTGCGCCTTGAAGCACAGGCGCGCCACGCACCAGCCGAGGCCCGCCAGGGCCAGGGCGCAGACGGCGATGCACAGGAAGGCGGTGAGCTCGAGTTCGGCGGGGCGCATCGGGATGCCGGGGGCCAGCACCAGCTCTCCGCCCGGAAGCGCGACCGCCACGCGCAGGAAGGGCAGCACCGGCGCCTCGTCGCGCGGCAGGACCGCGATCAGGTCGCGCAGGCACAGGAGCGCGAGCGCGCAGAGCGGCGCGCCGATCCCGACCGCGAGGGCCGCCGCCGCGGTGTGCTGAGGCCGCGCGGCGCGCCACGTCAGGACGAGAGGATCGGATTCCATGCGTCTCCGGACAGGATCGGGCGTCTCAACCGTCGCGCGGGCATAGGCGTTCGCGCCGGTCACGGGAAGGGTCGCGGGCGCGGGCTTCCCTTGCGCGGACCTTGCCGCCGGCCGCTGCGACATGTCGGCCGGGTTGTTTGCGGTTGAGGCTCTGGTTTGGAAGCGCTCCAGCGTTACAACCATGGGGCATGGCGCGGCCGTGGCTCGCATCTGCGAGGCGCGGGACCTCCAAGCCTGATCGCCGCGGGCGCCCGAGCCGTATCGCGCGGCCGGCCGGCGCACCGCACGATTTCGACCGGGACCAGAGGGTGGGGCGACGCTTGCGGCGAGGGGCTGAGAAGACCGAGCGCCATCTCCCGGCCTTCGCCGGTTGCGGGTCGGCCTGATGGCGCAGCTGTTCACGCCCGGGGCCGACGCGCTCTACCGCCTCGCTCTGATGACCGGCGTCGCCTGCCTGGTTGGGCTCCCGGTTCTGGCGGCTGGGATCGTGCGCTCGAACTACGTCACGGGCGTCGGGGTCGCGCCGGCCCAGCCTCTGCCGTTCAGCCACAAGCATCATTCCGGCGAACTCGGCATCCAGTGCCGCTACTGCCACACCACGGTCGACCGGGAGGCCACGGCCGGCATCCCGCCGACGCATACCTGCATGACGTGCCACTCGCAGATCTGGACCGGCTCCGAGATGCTCAAGCCGGTGCGCGACAGCTACGCGCAGGACAAGCCGCTCGAATGGAAGCGGCTGAACAAGCTGCCGCAATACGTCTACTACAATCACTCCGTCCACGTGACGAAGGGGATCGGCTGCTCGACCTGCCACGGCGACGTCACGGCGATGCAGATGACGTACCGGGCCAACGCCTTCGAGATGCAGTTCTGCCTCGATTGCCACCGGGCGCCGGAGAAGTATGTCCGCACGCCGGATCAGGTCTGGAACATGACCTGGACGCCGCCCTCCGACCAAGCGACCCTGGGCCCCAAGCTCGTGGCCCAGTACCATATCCGCGGCGGGGAGCGGCTGACCGAATGCGGGATCTGCCACCGATGACCGGCGCCCCCGACATCGCAGCCCTGCGCGCGAAACTCGCCGGCGGCGACGGTCCGCGCTTCTGGCGCAGCCTCGACGCCGTGGCCGACAGCCCCGAGTTCCGCGCCTATCTGGCGGCCGAGTTCCCGTCGGCGTCCCGGCTCGCCGCGGCCCCGGAGCGGCGCGGCTTCCTGAAGCTGATGGCCGCCTCCTTCGCGCTGGGCGGCCTCACCGCCTGCGGCGGGGGCGGCGGCCGCGACTACGAGGTGCCGTACGTCAATCAGCCCGAGCGGATCGTGCCTGGCACGGACCTGTCCTACGCCTCCTCGGCCGTGTTCGACGGCTTCGGCAACGGCATCCTGGTCACCACCCGCAACGGCCGGCCCCTGAAGATCGAGGGCAATCCCGAGCATCCCTGGAGCCGCGGCGGCACCGACGTGCTGGCCCAGGCTTCGGTGCTCGGGCTCTACGACCCGTTCCGCTCCCAGGCGGTGCAGCATCTCGGCCGGCCGAGTTCCTGGGCGGCGTTCCGGGCAGACCTGCAGGGTCGGATGCCGGGCTGGCGCGAGAGCCGGGGCGAGGGTCTCGCCCTGCTCACCGGCCCGGTGACCTCGCCCGGCGTGGCGGCCCAGCTCGCGTGGCTGCGGGCCGCCTACCCGGCGCTCCGCTGGTATGTCGGTGCCGGGGCGGGGCGCGACGGGATCTACGAGGGCGCTCGCCAGGCCTATGGACGGCCCTTGGAGACCCGCCCCGATTTCGGTCGCGCCCGGACCATCGTGGCGCTGGACGGCGACTTTCTGGATCTCGGACCCGGTCAGGTCGGCCTGTCGCGGCGCTGGAGCGAGGCACGGCGGGCGGCCTACGCGGAGGGCCGCCTCCTCACCCTCCACGCGGCGGCGCCGACACCGACCTTGACCAGCGCCAAGGCGGATCGGGGGCTCGTGGTCCCGGCCGGCCGGCTGGAGGCCCTGGCCCGGGACCTGCTCATCTGGCCGCGGGCGGCGCGGTCCCCGGGGGCGACGATCCCGTCGCGCGCTGGACGCGGAGCGCCGGGACGGCCCTCGCCGAGGCCCGGGGAAGCGGCATCGTCACCGCCGGCCTGACCGCCAGCCCGGACCTGCACGCGCTGGTTCACCGCCTCAACGGCGCCCTCGGCAACACCGGCACGACCCTGGTCCACACGGCGCCCGTGGCGGAGACGGGCGCCGGGACCCTCGCGGATCTCGCTGCGGCCATGGATCAGGGTGCCGTCAAGGTGCTCGTCGTCCTCGGCGCCAACCCGGTCTACGAGGCGCCCGGCGCCCTCGATTTCGCCGCCCGGATGGCGCGCGTGCCCCTCAAGATCCATGCGGGGCTCTACTACGACGAGACCGGTGCGCATGCCGACTGGCATCTGCCGGCCGCCCACCCGCTGGAATCCTGGGGCGACATCCGGTCCCTCGACGGGACGGTGGGTCTGATCCAGCCCACGGTCGCCCCCCTGTACAACGGCCGGACGCTCGCGGAGATGCTGGCCTTCCTGGCAAGCGGCGAGGGTGGGGAGGGCGGTCAGGACGCCCTCGGGCTCCTCAAGGCGCAGGGACGGAACCCGGGCGAGGACGAGGCGGCCTTCGAGGCCCGCTTCTCCGAGGCCCTGCGCCTGGGCTTCTGGGCGGACAGCGCGCGTCCGGCTGAGACGGTGGCGCTGACGCAGGCGGCGGCAGCC
>NZ_BACT01000046.1:0-13348 GCF_000333255.1 Methylobacterium sp. B1
GATGTCGGGCAGGCTCGGCGGCTGCTGCGGCTTGCCGAACTCGGTGATGTCGGCCCCGCCGACGAACACCTTACCCTCGGCGGCCAGCACAATCGCGCGGACCGATTCGTCCGCGATGGCCTGGTCCAGGGCCCCGCCGAGGGCGGCCCGCAACGCGGCACCGAGCGCGTTGACCGGCGGGTTGGCGAGCGTGAGCACGGCCACGCCGCCATCGACCTCCTGACGAACCACACAACACTCCCTGTCATTCTGCAATGCAGAATAATGGTCTGCACGTTGGATGAATGTTGGTCCGGGTCGACGCGAGCGTCAAGCGAGGGCCGTGACTCGTCTGCGGCTGACATCATCTCCGAACCGATCATTCTGCATTGCAGAAATCGACGGATGCTGCCGTTTGACCCGCGCCCCGGCGCCATGTCATCAAAACGGCCCCGGGCGGGACTCGGTTGCGGTCGCCGCCGGGTGAGCGATGATCGGGCTGCCCGAAGCAGGGGAGGATCGCGGTGCGTGGCATCCATCGGGGCGAGCGGCCCGGGAGCGCCTGTCCGGCGCGGAATCGGGCGGCAGGGAGCGGGCGGTGAGCGACGGTCCCGAGCAGACCCTGTCCGGGCGCCTGCCCGAAGCCCTGCGCGGACGCCTCGCCCTGCCGGTGATCTGCGCGCCGATGTTCATCGTCTCCGGGCCGGAACTGGTGATCGCCCAGTGCCTGTCCGGCGTGGTCGGCTCGTTCCCGGCGCTCAATGCCCGGCCCGCCGCTCTGCTCGACGAATGGCTCACGCGGATTACGCGAACGCTTGCGGAGGCCCGGGCGGCCGACCCGTCGCGCAAGGTCGCGCCCTTCGCGGTGAATCAGATCGTCCACGCGTCCAACGACCGGCTGGCCCAGGACGTCGAGGCCTGCGTCCGGCACCAGGTGCCGATCATCATCACCTCGCTGCGGGCGCCCGACGCGGTGATCCGCCCGGTTCACGCCTATGGCGGCGTGGTCTTCCACGACGTCACCACCGTGCGCCATGCCGAGAAGGCGCTGGAGGCCGGGGTCGACGGGCTGATCCTCGTCTGCGCCGGCGCGGGCGGGCATGCCGGCACGCTGAGCCCCTTCGCCCTCGTCGGCGAGATCCGGCGGTTCTACGGCGGTCCGCTGATCCTCTCGGGGGCGATCACCTCGGGCGCGGCGATCCTGGCCGCCCAGGCCATGGGGGCCGACCTCGCCTACATGGGCACCCGGTTCATCTCCACCCGGGAGGCGAACGCCGCCCCCGCCTACAAGGACATGATCGCCGGCAGCGCGGCCGCCGACATCCTCTACACCCCCTACTTCACCGGCGTGCCGGGCAACTACCTGACGCCGAGCATCCGCGCCGCCGGGCTCGATCCCGAGGCGCTGCCGGTGCGCGACAAGACCGCGATGAATTTCGGCAGCGGCGGCGTGAAGGCGTGGCGGGACGTCTGGGGCGCGGGCCAGGGCGTCGGCACCATCGCGGACGCGCCGGCCACCGCCGACCTCGTGGCCCGTCTCGCGCGGGAATACGCGGCGGCGCGGGGGCGGATGGCCGGCCTGTCGGCGGAGTACGCGGGCGAGGCCGTGCCGTGAGCGTCCGGGTGCATCCGCCTCTCGCCGCCCGTTGCCTGTCCGGCGAGGGGACAGCGGCCTGCTCGGGAGACGGGGGCGCGCCTGTGATGTGTGAATCCGCCCCCCCGAACCTGCGCGTCGCCGCCCCGGAGCCCGGGATCCGGCTCGTCACCATCGATCGGCCGGAGCGGCGCAACGCCCTCGATAGGGCGACCTATGCGGGCCTGACCGCGGCCATCGAGGCCGTGGCCCGGGACGAGGCGGTGCGCGCCGTCGTGCTCACCGGCGCCGGCGGCTGCTTCACCGCCGGGAACGATCTCAAGGATTTTCAGGACGTCGAGACCGGCGGCGACAGCCCCGGGCCTGACTTTCCTCAAGGCTCTGCGCGCCTGCCCGAAGCCAGTCCTGGCGGCCGTGGAGGGCCATGCGGTCGGGATCGGCACGACGCTGCTGCTTCATTGCGATCTCGCCTATGCGGGGGACGGCGCCCGGTTCCGCCTGCCCTTCACGGCGCTCGGCCTCAGCCCGGAGGGCGGATCGAGCTACCTGCTGCCCCTGGTGGCGGGTTCGAAGCGCGCCGCCGAACTCCTGATGCTCGGCGAGCCCTTCACGGCCGCGGAGGCCGCCGCGGCGGGCCTCGTCAACGCCGCCGTCCCGGCGGGGACGGCGCTGGAGTCCGCCCTGGGCAAGGCGCGCGCGCTCGCGGCCCTGCCCCGGTCTTCGATCGCCGCCACCAAGCAGGCCCTGCGCCGTGGCCACGAGGAAGCTGTCGCCAGGACGTTCGGCGAGGAGGCGGAGGTCTTCCACGCGCTCCGCCGCGCCCCGGAGGCGCAGGTGGCCTTCGCGGCGTTCCTGCACCGATGAGGGCGCGGATGGATGCGGACGCGGCCCTGCTGGCCGATCCCGACACCGCCGGACTCGGCGCGAAGGAGGACCGGCACTTCGTGACGGCCCTCGCGCGGGGGCTGTCGGTGCTGGCCTGCTTCGGTCCGGGGCGCACGAGCCTCGCCAACCACGACATCGCGGAGGCCTGCGGCCTGCCGCGCTCCACCGTATCACGGCTCACCTACACGCTGACCAAGCTCGGCTACCTGCAGCATTTGCCCGAGATCGGCCGCTACCGCCTCGGCACGGCGACGATCGCGCTCAGCTCGGCGGCTCTCGGAGGCCTCGACGTCCGCGGCATCGCCCGGCCCGTGCTCCGCGCCGTGGCCGAAGCCGCCAACGCCTCGGTGGGACTCGGCGTCCGCGACCGTCTCAGCATGCGCTACGTCGATTGCCAGCGCGGCCCGGCGGCGATCTCGCTCAACCTCGATACCGGCTCGCGCATCTCCCTCGCCCGCAGCGCCATGGGCCGGGCCTACGTGGCAATCTGCACGGATCGCGAGCGCGAGGGCATTTACGAGGACCTGAAGGCCCTGGACCCGGTCGCCTGGCCCGCGCTCCGGGCCGGTCTCGACCGGGCCGTGGCCGAGCATCAGGAGATCGGCTGCTGCACCTCGTTCGGCGAGTGGCAGGAAACCGTCTGCGCCATCGCGGTGGGCTTCCATCCCGGCGGCGGCCTGCCGCCCATGTCGGTCAATTGCGGCGCCCCCACCGTCATCACCGACGCACGCTTCCTCATGGAGGTGGCGCGCCCGAGACTCATCGCAGCCGTCCGCAGCCTCGACGGCGTCATGGGAGCCTGAGGATGTCCGCGATGGATGCCGAATCCGCCACCGACGACCTGCCGCTCGCCGGGATCCGCGTCCTCGACCTGTCCCGGGTCCTGGCGGGGCCGTGGTGCGCGCAGGTGCTGGGCGATCTCGGCGCCGACGTGATCAAGATCGAGCACCCGGAGCGCGGCGATGATACCCGCGACTGGGGCGTGCCCACGAGCCCCGGCAACACCTCGTATTTCGACAGCGTGAACCGCAACAAGCGCTCTATCGGTATCGATCTCGCCACCCCGGACGGGCTGGCGATCGTCAAGGCGCTTGCGCGCGAGAGCGATGTCCTGGTGCAGAACTTCAAGACCGGCGGGGCCGAGAAGCTCGGCCTCGGCTACGGCGACCTGTCGGCGGAGAATTCCGGCCTGATCTACTGCTCGATCGCCGGCTACAGTTCCGACGGCTCTGAGGCCGGACGACCCGGCTACGACCTCGTCGTGCAGGGTGAATCCGGTGTGATGGCGCTCAACGGCGAGGCTGGAGGGCCGCCGCTCAAGTTCGGGGTCGCGGCGGTCGATCTGTTCACCGGGCAGTTCGCGGCCCAGGCCGTGCTGGCGGCCCTGTACCAGCGGGAGCGGACCGGACGGGGCAAGACGATCGACCTCGCTCTGTTCGATTGCGGTGTCGCGCTGACCTCCTATTACGGCCTGGAGGCGCTGGCCCGGGGCATCGATCCGCCCCGCTACGGCAATGCCCATCCCTCGATCGTGCCCTACGGGGTGTTCGAGGCCGGCGACGGGCCGGTGGTGATCACGGTCGGCAACAACGGGCAGTACCGCCGATTCTGCGAGCAGGTGCTGGAGCGGCCGGACTGGGTCGCCGACCCGCGCTTCGCCACCAACCTCGACCGATCGCGCAACCGCGCCGCCTTCATCCCGGTGCTGGAGGCGGAGCTCGCCAAGTGGGAGCGCGCGCCGCTGATCGCGCGGCTCAGGGCCGCGGGCATCCCCTGTGGCGAGGTGATGGGCCTGCGCGAGGCGCTCACCTGCGACCGGGCCCAGGAGGCCGGGTTGGTGGTGACGGCGCCCGGCAATGCCCACGTCATCGCCCCGCCCTATCGGCTCGACGGCCGCCGGCTGCCGGTGCGGCGCATGCCGCCGGGCCTCGGGGATTCGAGCGCCGAGATCCTGGCCGAGGAGCTGGACTATCCGGAGGGCGCGCGCGACGCGCTGCGGGCCAAGGGCGTGGTCCGGTAGGCAGGTCGCCTCCTGCAGCTCGCCTCCTACAGGTCGCCTCCTGCAGGTCGCCTCCTGCCGTCGCGTGCCGTGGACGGCTCGCCGCGGGTCGGAGCGGGCCATCATCCGCGCGGTCGGGCCGTGGGCTAGCGCAGCACGCCTTCGGCCAGGGCCCGCTGGATGCCCCGGATGTCCGCGCCCTTCTTCAAGGTCCGCTGGATCGGCTCCGCCGCGCCCGAGACCCAGATCTTCAACTCGGCGTCGAGGTCGAACGTACCGGCGGTCTCGACCGAGAAGCGCACGATCGCGCGGTACGGCACCGACAGGAACTCGACCTTGCTGCCGGTCACGCCCTGGACGTCGATCAGGATGACGCGGCGCTCGGTGAACACGAACACGTCCCGGATGATCTTGAAGGCGAGCCGCGCCGTCTCGCCGTCGATCAGGATGCCGTCGAGCCGGCGCTCCAGGGAGGCCGCATCGACGGCCGAGCCGTGTCCGAGCAATCCGTCCAGAAGGCCCATGGCCGATCATCTCGTGCTGGTCCGCGTCGAGGCGGAGCATGGCGCCCGACCGTCGGCGCGGCAAGCGCCCGCCGCGATCCGACACTCCGTTCCGACCGCGAGCCTGGTCGCGCGCGGCGATGCCCGCCGCCGCGCCCGCCGTCACGTGCAGGTCGAGGTGTCCGATGCCCTCTCGGACCGGCACCGGGCGTCGAAGCTTCGCGCGAGCTCGGCGAGGCTGACGGAACCGAGCCGCGTGATCAGAAGAGCCTCGGCCTCGCGCAGCGTGTCCTCGACCGCCGCGTTGACGACCTTCTCGACGGCGCAGGCCGGGTTCGCGCGATCGCTGCCGATCGCGAAGATGCGGGGCCCGCCGACCGCGCGGTGGATGTCGAGCAGCGAGACCGCGTTCAGGTCCGCCGCGATGGTCCATCCGCCGCCGTGCCCCTTCTCCGACGTCACGTAGCCCGCGTTCCGGAGCCCGGCCATCGTGCGGCGGACGACCACGGGATTCGTCCCGAGCATCCGCCCGATCGCCTCGGACGTCATCGGTCCGTCGTGGCGCGCCATGTGAAGCAGCACATGGAGCGTTCGGGAGAGGCGGCTGTCGGTGCGCACCCGTCGATCCATCACACCGGACTCGGGATTGGCAACCGTGCGCCATCACGATACTTATCAAGTTACGTGATGGCGCGGAGCTGAAGCGGTGCGCGAGTTCGAGAACCCGGATCGGTGGGACAGGGTCGCCGAGCACTACGAGACGACCGCCCATCCGTTCACGGCGCGCTTCGCCGAGGCGGCGCTCGCGCGGGTGCCGCTGACCGGAAGCAGCCGCGTCCTCGACGTCGCGGCGGGCACCGGTGCCCTCGCGCTGGCCGCGGCGCGGACGGGGGCGCAGGTCCTCGCGGTCGACTTCTCGCCCGGCATGGTCGCGCGCATCGCCAGGGCGGGACTGCCCAATGTCGACGCGCGGGTCATGGACGGACAGGCCCTCGCCCTGCCCGACGGTGGCTTCGACGCGGTGTTCTCGATCTTCGGAGTGATCATGTTCCCCGACTGGCGGAAGGGCCTCGCCGAGATGGCGCGCGTGACGCGCCCCGGGGGATTGGGCGTCGTGGCCACGTGGCAGGATCAGGGCGCGGCGACGTTCCTGCTGCTCGGCGAGATCCGCCGCAGGCTGTTCCCCGAGCGCGAGAGCCGGGCGATGCCCGAAGGGGTGCGCGCGCTCGGCGATCCGGCGGGGTTCACCTGGGCGCTGGTCGCGGCCGGGTACGCAGCCCCCCGGATCGACCGGGTGACCTTCGACTACGCGCTAGACGTCGCCATGCTCGACGACCCCGACACGGTGTTCGGTCTGTCGCCGGACTGGGTCGACCTGAGCGCGGCCGACCGGGCCGCGGTGATCGCGGAGGCGCGGCGCATGGCGGGCGGTCGACCCGTCCTGTCGATCCCCTCGACTGCCCTGATCGCCGTCGCGGAGCGCTGAGCGCCGCGGTGGCGCCAAATCCTGCGCCTCAGCCGGACTTGCGCGCGTCCGACAGCCGCGCCCGCGCGTCGTCCAGCACCCGGGTCAGGGCCGCGTCCCACGAGACCCGCGGCTGCCAGCCGGTGGCAGCGTGGAGGCGGCCGGCATCGCCCGCGGCCAGAGGAATCTCGGTCGGGCGCACGCGCTCCGGGGCGATGCGGATCTCGAACGGGACCCGGGCCCGGGCGCGCAGGTCCTCGAGGACGCTGGCGATCGTCCGCGGCTGGCCCGAGCTGATGTTGAACACGCTCCCGTCCGCCAGGGCGTCCGCCCGGCCGATCAGGTCGGCGTAGGCGTTCGCAACTTCGGCGACGTCGAGGAAGTCGCGGTAGGAGGAGAGGTTGCCGACCTCCAGGCAGGGCGGCACGAGGCCGGCCTCGATCCGGGCGATCTGGCCCGCGAAGGAGGCCACGACGAAGCGCTCGTCCTGGCCGGGGCCGATGTGGTTGAACGGCCGCAGCACGACGAGCTTCACGCCGATCCGGGGCAGCAGGTCGCGGAGCAGCTGCTCGCCCACCCATTTCGACCGGGCGTAGGTGTTGCGCGGCAGGGGCTCGACCGCCTCGCTGAGGGCGTGGCCCGCCAGGAAGGCGCTGCCGTAGACTTCGCCGGAACTGACGAAGAAGAAGGTGCAGCCCGGCACCGCCTCCACCGCGGCCACGAGGTTCATCAGGCCGTTGACGTTGACCCGCCACGTCTGGCCCGGGCCGCTGGCGGAATCCGCCACCGAGGCGAGGCCCGCCAGATGGAGGATCGCGGTCGGCCGGAATCGCGCCACGAAGCCGCGGAGCGCGGCTTCGTCGAGGAGATCGATCGCCGCGTAGCTGACGCCCTCCGGCAGGTGCGGCGCCCGCCCCCGCCCGATCCCGGCCACGCAATCGCCCGCTCCCGCGCTCATCGTCGCCAGGAGCGGCAGAACGTGGCCGCCCACGAAGCCGGCCGCCCCGGTGACGAGGATGCGCCGCGCGACCGGGCCGCCGGATCCGTGGAGGGAGAGCGCGCTCATGGCGCGATCCGGGCGCGGGCCGTCACCTAGCCCGGTTTCCGAGTTCCCCAGCGCACGCCCCTGCTGCCCTGCCCGGCCCCCGGCGAGCTGCCGGCATCGGCCCCGATCGCCGGGCCGGAGGCGGTCTGGGGCCGATGCTGAGAGCCGGCCGCCAGGGGTTTCGATGCCAGCGTGTCCGGCACCTCGGACAGGTACGACTCGTCCTGGTCGGTGGCGAACTGCCCCGCCTGCGGAAGGTCCAGAGATAGCCCGGCACCACCGCCTCGGCGGCGGTCGGCGTGATGCCGATGCCTTCGAAGGTCCGACCCTCGGCCTTGGCGGCCTCCGAGACGACGTTGTCGTTCTGAAGCAGCGTCACCTGATCGCGGGTCAGCTTCAGCGAATCCGGCAGCAGGCCGAAGGTCAGGGTGTCGGCGATCTCCAGCATGCGGGCCTGGAGCTTGGCCGCCGGCGCAGGCAGGTCCACGACCACCCGCTTCCGCCGGATCGTCTTCAGCATGTAGCGCACGAAGTGCTCCAGCGTGCCCACCTCCGGGCCGCCGAGTTCGTAGACCTTGCCGGGCGCCACGGTGCCGTCGACCGCGCGGGCGATCGCCTCGGCGACGTCGCCCACGAAGGCCGGCTGGAAGCGGGACTGGCCGCCGGCGAGCGGGAGAACCGGAAGCGCCCGGGCGAGGCCGGCGAAGCGGTTGAAGAAGCTGTCGCCGGGCCCGAAGATCAGCGAGGGCCGGAACACCACCGCGTCCGGACAGGCGGCGAAGACCCGCGCCTCGCCCTCTGCCTTGGTGCGCGCGTAGACCGACGGCGAGGCCGGATCGGCCCCGATCGCCGAGACGTGGATCATCCGGGCGCCCTGGCGCGCCGCGGCGCGGGCGATCGCCTCGGCCCCGTCGACCTGCAGCCGCGCGAAGCTCTGGGAGCCGGTCTCCTGCAGGATGCCGACGAGGTTGATCAGCACGTCCGACCGCTCGGCGGCCCGGACCACCGAGTCCGGGTAGCGCAGGTTGGCCTGGACGGCCACGATCTGGTTGACCTTCCCCAGGGGCTGCAGGAACAACGCGAGATCCGGCCGGCGCACCGCGACGCGGATCCGGTAGCCGCGCTTGGCCAGCGCCCGCACCACGTGCCGTCCCAGGAAGCCGGAGCCGCCGTAGATCGTCACGAGCTGGTCCTGCGGACGCAGGAGCCCCGGCGTGGCGGCGGATGCGGACTGCGTCTCCGGACTCGTGTGCGCCGCCGCGGGCGCCGTCGTGTTCTCTTGGCCGCTCATCGCCGTGGTCTCGAGCTCCTCGCGCGCCCCGGGGCGCCGTCAGGCGGCCTACTTAGCCTAACTTCGGCGCGATGGGAGCCGCCGAATGAGCCGCCGCGCCATTCCGGTGAACAGCGTGGGGCCGATGACCGGCGCGGCAGAGGGCCGGACGCTGGAACGGGTGCGGCCGCCAAGCATTCTTCCCCACCATACGGCCCTGCCGAATCGCGCGGATGGGACGCGCCGGGGACTTCGATGATTGTAGGGATGCTCGTTTCCGCGGCGATCGCGGTGTTCGGCCTGCTGGTCGCGTTGGGGTTCGTCGGGCACCCGATCGACGCGCAGCTCGTCAGCAACTACGGCTGGAGCATTCTGATCATCGGCGTCGCGCTGTTCGTGCTGTTCGCGTGGTCCCGGTACAGCCGGACCCGCAGGCGGCACTCCGCCTGATCCGCCGGCTCAGGCGACCTTGATCCGGCGGCGCATCTCCCGCGCCACGGCCGGACGCCCGTTTGGACGGCCGCCGACCGCCCGGGGAGCCCCGACCGTGAGGCTCTGACATTCGCGCGCGATGAATGCGGTCGGCATCTCGGCCTGCATGTCGGCCTCCATGTCGCGCAGCGCCGTGTCGGAATGGGCCGGGTGCAGGTGAATGATCCCGAGCGCCTTGACGCCCGCCGTCCGGGCGAGCTCCACGCCCTTCTGCCAGGTCGAGTGGCCCCAGCCCCGGCAGGTCGGATACTCCCCGTCGGTGAACATGCCGTCGTAGACCATCAGGTCGGCGTCGGCCACGAAGGCGGCGAGGTTGGGATCGGGCCAGGGGTCGCTGTGCTCGATGTCGCTGATCAGGCACAGGCGCTTGCCGGCATGCTCGAACCGGTAGCCCACGGAGCCCTGCGGATGGTTCAGCAGGATCGTGGCGACCCGCGTCCCGTCCGGGAAGGTCAGGGTCTGCCCCGCCTCGAAGCCGTGGTGGCGGAAGGTGCAGCACAGCCTGTCGAGCGTAACCGGGAACAGCGGCGGCGCGAACAGGCGGTCGAGGGTCGGGCCGGCCGATTCGCCGCCGAGGTTGCCGCAATAGGTGTTGATCACCCGGTCGCAGTCGAGGACCGCCGGCTTGAAGAAGGGGAGCCCCGCGGTGTGGTCGAGATGCAGGTGGCTGAACAGCAGGTCGACTTCCCGGGGCAGATCGGTCCGGTGACCCTGTCCGAGATTGTAGATGCCCGAGCCCGCGTCGACGATGAACATCCGCTGGCCGCACCGCACCTCGATGCAGGGCGTGCTGCCGCCGAATTCGGCGTATTGCGGGCCGCTGACGGGCGTCGAGCCGCGGACGCCCCAGAAGCGGAGTACGAGGTCTTGGTCGGCCGTCAGGAGAGTCGGCTCGGAACTGTTCGACATGGCGATCACGAATCCGCGGACAGTCGGTCCCGATCGGTTATGATCGAAACCCCGTCGCCGTTCCGGGAAGGTAGCTTTGAATAAGGCAGGCCGACGGAGCAGGTGTACCGCTCATCCCCTGCCGTATCATGAATTGGTGTGCCGCAGGCGGTCGTGATGTGCGTCCGCGCACACGCACGGGACGCTTGACCGGACCCTCGCATGCTCAGAGCGCCTCGGCCGAGGCCAAGAGACCGCCCGGCGAACCGGCCAGAATCGGGCGTCCGGAGCCCGATCCGGCGAGGCCGGAGGCCAGCCAGGACGGAAGCGCGTCGCTGTAGCGGGTCGGGAGCGGCGCGACCAGCGCCCCGAACGGATCGGGGGCGCGCTCGTAGACCGGGACGAAGCCCGCCATTTGCCGCGGCGACAGGCCCGACTCGGGCGCGGCCCAGCCGGCCCAGACCGTGTCGGGCACCGGGCGATGGGCGCGATGGCCCGGCACGACCACCACCTCCTGGCCGGCGAAGGCCAGGGCTTCCGGCCGGCTGATGTCGCCGACCGCCCCGCCCCGGGCCGTGTAGGCCGCCCAGAAGGCGTTCTGGCCGCCGTCGGAATAGGTCGTGCGCACGGCGGGCTCGCCCGCCTCGGCGAGCGCGGTCATCCGCGCCTCCTCGACCGCCCGGCGGGTGGTGACCGCCGCCTCGATGGCGGGATCCCGCGAAGGCGCGAACGCGTACCGGCCGGCGACCACCGAGACCTGCAGCTCCTCGCGGCTCGCCTCGAACCGGTCCGAGCCGGCCTTGAGTTCCCGCCAGAAGGCGATGTTGGGGTCGGTCCGGTGGCGGGCCATGTTCTCGGCGGTCATCCGGAACGGGTAGGACTGGAACTGGAAGGCCGCCTGCCCGCCGTTCAGCGCGTCCCGGGCGATGGCGTAGATCTCGCCGACCGTACCGTTGGTCATGGCGAAGCAGCCCATGGACGAGCAGATGCCGTGGACCATCACGGCGGACCCGGTTCCGCCATGGGCCCGGTCGTAGGCGTTCGGATATCCGACGTCGAAGGACAGGTAGTAGTGCGAGTTCGGGTTCATCTGGCGCCGGGGCACCGTATAGAACCCCTCCGGGGTCTGCCGGTCGCCGCTCTTGCGCTTGGGCCCGAGCTGGCCGGACCAGCGGCAGATCGGGAACGTCTTGATGAAGACGTAGCCGGCGCGACCCTTCTTCCAGACCTCGATCTCGGATTCTTTCTTGTAGGCCCGGAACAGGACCGGCGAGGCGGCCGTCACGCCCTTCTGCGCCATCAGGGCAAGGGTCGCGGCGGGGATCGGCGCCTCCGCCTTGCCGGCCTGCGCGGCGGCCGGACCGGCGAGGACCAGCACGATGAGGCCGGCAGCGAGGGGGATCGAGGTCGACAGGGGCATGAACCGTCCGCGCTGGATCGGCCGGGATGGCTGCCGGACAGGCGCGGCCTCGCGGCCTGACGGATTATTGCGGCGGCCATGAGGCTGCGCGTCCGGTCAGCCCGACCCCGCTGGATTGTCCCGTTGCGCGCGGAAGGCCGACGGCGCCGGCGGATCGTGACGTCCTGTCAGGCTGCCGGTGCGGGGTCCCGCTCGGCGGCGGCCGGGACGGGTGCGATGACCGCGCTGTTCTCCACGGCGATCACCGCGTCGAAGGGCGCGGCGTTTTCCGCAAGACTCGTCTCGGGCAGGCAGACGATCAGGCCGCGCCCGGCCCGCGCCTGCCGCAGCTGGGCGAGGCGCTCGCGTGCGCCCTCGACCTTCCGCTCGTCCATCGCGACCGCCACCACGAGGATGTCGGGATCACGGGCGAGACAGCGGCTCAGCTCGATCGCCACGCGTTCGCGGGCATTGATCGCGCCGTCCGCCAGAGCCCCGGTGCTGGGCTGAGCCTCGACCTTGCTGTCGAGGCCGAGGCCATAGACCGAGGCCTCAAGGCCCTCGTCGGCCAGAACCCGGCGCACCAGTTCGCGCACCCGCGGCTCGGCATTGGCCTCGCCGAGGCTGATCCGGCCGAACAGGAGGTTCTCCTCCAGGCTGGCGGCCGGATTGACCCGGGAGGGGTCGTGGAACTCCACCGCACCCGCGAGGTGGGGCGGCAGCATCCGTGCGAAGGAACGCCGCGCCTGGACGAGGCGCTCCTCGAACGGGCCGTCGATCAGGCCGAAGCGGTGGCGCGATTCGTTGTAGCGCAGCGCCAGGCCGATCAACCGCAAGCGGTCGCGCTGGCCCGCCGGTCCCCGGCGCAGGCTCGCCGCGTTGGGCAGGCGCACCACGAGATCCTCGAAATAGCCCCGCTCGGCCGCCTGGAACAGCGAATAGGCGTCGAACAGGGGATGGTCGTTGGGCAGGTCGGCGAAGATCTCCACCGTGCTGCGGGCCACCGACAGGCCGATCTCGGTGAGCGGGCGAACCAGCCCCTCGGCCTCCAGAACCGCCCGCAGATAGGGGTGGCGGGCGAAACGCAGGGGCGCGAAGGTGCCGCCCACCGGCTCCCCGAACAGGATGTTCTCGCCGATGCTCGCCTGGTTGTTGTAGCGGTCGGGATCGAAGGGCTCGACGAGGCGCTCGGCGCCCTTGGCGGCCAGCGCCACTCGCATGGTCCGGCGGGCGGTGACGATCGCGGCGGCGAGCCGCGGCTGGGCCGCCGGATCGAGCCGTCCGGTCAGCCCGCGGGCGTATACGAAGCCGTCGAGCCCGGTGAGCCGGCTGATGCCGATCAGCGCGATGTCGTCGGGCGCGGTCGCCGGATCGGTGCCGTAGAGCAGGTTCTGCCGGAGGGAGCCCTCCATCAGGATCGCCTCCCCCGACGTGAAAGCGATGCGCCGGGCGCGCTCCGCGGCGTCGAAGTCGCGCAGGTCCGTGCCCGCATAGGTGACGGCCCCGGCCGTCGGCTCGACCTGCCCGGCCAGCACCGCCGCCAGCGCCCGGGCGCCGCTGCCGCGGCTGCCCGTGATCGCCACGTGGCCCGGCATCGTCACGGCCACGGCGACGCCGGTCAGGCGCTCGCCCGTGGCCGGATCGAAGGCTCCGACGCCTTCCGTGGCCAGGATCCCGGACCGGGGCAGCGGCAATGCGGCCGCACCAATCCGGGCGGCCCGCGCCCGCCGCCCCTCGAGGGACGCGATGATGCGGGCGAGGTCGCGGAGGCGCGGGCGCACCGACCGGCGGACCATCCAGAACCGCGCGCAGATGGCGGCGAGCCAGCC
>NZ_BACT01000045.1:0-3261 GCF_000333255.1 Methylobacterium sp. B1
GCAGCCCTCCAGGCGGACGCTCTGCATCTGCTCGGCCGTCTCGACGCCCTCGGCGACGGTGGTCATGCCCAGGCTCTTGCCCAGGCCGGCGATCGCCCGGATGATCGCCTCGCCGTCGGGCTTGCTGGTCAGATCCTTCACGAAGGAACGGTCGATCTTGATCTTGTCGAAGGGGAACGAGCGCAGGTAGCTCAGCGACGAGTAGCCGGTGCCGAAATCGTCCATGGAGACGCGCACGCCGAGTTCCCGCAGCCGGTGCAGGGTCTGGAGCGTCCTGTCGTTCTCCTGCAGCAGCACGCCCTCGGTGATCTCCACCTCCAGCCGCCGGGCGGGCAGCCCCGAGCCGGCCAGGGCCGAGATGATCGTCTCCACCAGCCGGTCGCTCTTGAACTGCGCCGGCGAGACGTTGACCGCCACCGACATGTGCTCCGGCCAGGTCATGGCGTCGCGGCAGGCCTGGCGGACGACCCACTCGCCGATCGGGACGATGAGGCCGATCTCCTCGGCGAGCGGGATGAAATCGAGGGGCGAGACCAGCCCGCGTTCGGGATGGCGCCACCGGATCAGGGCCTCGCAGCCGATCAGCGTGCCGCTCGCGAGCTGCAATTGCGGCTGGAAGTGCAGCTGGAATTCCCGCCGGGCGAGCGCCTGCCGCAGGTCGAGTTCGAGCTTGCGGCGCGCCTGCATGCGCGCATCCATCTCCGGCTCGAAGAACCGGTAGGTGCCGCGGCCGTCGAGCTTGGCCCGGTAGAGGGCGAGGTCGGCGTTCTTCAGGAGCCGGTCGGCGTCGGTCCCGTCCTCGGGGGCGAGCGCCACGCCGACGCTGGCGCCGATCGTCAAAAGATGGCCTTCCACCATGTAGGTGCGGCCGATCAGGTCGACGACGCGGCGGGCGAGGGCCTGCGTGCCCGCCGCGTCGCGGATCCCGGGCTGGAGGATGACAAACTCGTCGCCGCCGATCCGCGCCACCGTGTCGGTGGGCCGCACCGTCGAGCGCAGGCGGTCGGCGACCGTCTCCAGCAGCGCGTCGCCGATCGGATGACCGAGCGTGTCGTTGACCGGCTTGAACCGGTCGAGGTCGATCAGCAGCAGGGCGCAGCACTCGCCCGTGCGCGCGAGACGCGCGAGAGCCTCGGCGAGACGCTCGCGCAGGAGCAGGCGGTTCGGCAGACCGGTGAGGGGATCGCGCCGCGCCATCGCGTCGGCCCGGGCTTCCACGGCCTTCCGGGTGCTGACATCCTCCAGCGAGACGACCCAGCCGCCCGTCGCGAGGGGATGGAGTTCCACCTGGACCGTGTGGTCCCGGTGCCGCAACTCGAACACGACCGGCTGCCGCCGGGCCAGCGCGCGGCGGAGGCTGCGCAGCAGGGCGCCCCGCGGCGGGGCGGTCCCGGCCCGCAGGGCCCGCAGCAGCGGGATCGCCGAAGCCTGCACCCGCAGCGTGACGTTGAGGCCGGCCAGGAGCTGCCGGGCCGGGGCGTTCGCCGCGATGACCGTCCCGGTGGGGTCGATCATCAGCAGACCCTGCCGGACCGCGTCGAGAAAGGGGAGCAGGGGATCGCGCCCGACGCCCCGCTCCGGCAGGGGCGGACGCGCCGCCTCCCGGCGCGACAGGTCGGCAGGCTGGGGATCCGCGCGCATGCCAAGGGGCCTCGGAGTGAGCCGCCGGGCAAGCTGCGGCTGGAAACAGGGACTCCATAGATGCGAAGATGCTAATTCCATCTTTAAGGACCAGAAGATCGCGGGCCTGATCTGCGTTCAAGACTGCGAATGCGATCATGCCGCTCGCCGCCGCCCGGTCCGCTGCGCTCAGGCCCTGAGCCGGGTGCTCTTCAGGGAGCCGCAGGCGGGGGCGGGCGTCGGCGATCGCGGCGATCCGCAGGTTCCCGGCCGGCGCGCCCGGCCTGTCGGCCGCGCGAGGGGGATCGGTTCGGGCACCCGGACAGGACGCTTGCGAAACCGCCGATCCGCGGAGGACTACAGGCGATGCGGCGGCGGCGGTCGGTCGGGCGCGGATGCGAAGGTGTGCATCCCGGGCTTGGCCGGCCTGCGCCCGGCCCCTTGCGTCGCGCGGCGAGCCCCACTACATCCGCTTCACCGGACGCGACGGCACGCCGTCCTCCGGTCCTTCCAGCAGCATCGCCGGCCAGCGACGACCCTCAAGGGTCGGATGGTCGTCGGACTTGAGCCTAGGCTCAACCCGCACGCGGCGACTGAGGGAGCGTCCATCGTCCAGCGCTTCACCGAAGGGCCCCCGGGCCGTTCTGCGTTGCGCTTTGTCGACGGAGGCACCGGAGACCGGCTCGACCGGTTCGGTTCTTTCGCCGGGAAAAAGGGCGGTTGACACGGAAGTCTGGGGCGGCTTATACGGCGCCTCCCGACGCGGTCCGGAAGAAAAACGGAGCGGGTCGGACGGACTTCCCGAGGTTTAGAAAAGTAGATCTGGCGAGAGCCAAGGTACTTGACTTCTCCTCGAAAGGTAATTACGAGAGTGATTACTGATCTTTGACAAGTTGGAATTGAGGAAGGGAGACGCGGGCGGCGTTTGTCCTTGCGGCCAGGCCTTAGGGTCTGGCGTGAGAGACTTGTGCCGATCTGTTGTTCTTCTTTCTGAGCTCACCGACGGGTGTTTGGCGCTGTGAAGCGCTGGATGCTTGGTCGATGTGAGGCTCCGTCTGAGAATATACGTGATCGGCCAGATCAATCTCTTCAACGTGAGAGTTTGATCCTGGCTCAGAGCGAACGCTGGCGGCAGGCTTAACACATGCAAGTCGAGCGGACCTTTCGGGGTCAGCGGCGGACGGGTGAGTAACGCGTGGGAACGTGCCTTCCGGTTCGGAATAACCCTGGGAAACTAGGGCTAATACCGGATACGCCCTTATGGGGAAAGGTTTACTGCCGGAAGATCGGCCCGCGTCTGATTAGCTAGTTGGTGGGGTAACGGCCTACCAAGGCGACGATCAGTAGCTGGTCTGAGAGGATGATCAGCCACACTGGGACTGAGACACGGCCCAGACTCCTACGGGAGGCAGCAGTGGGGAATATTGGACAATGGGCGCAAGCCTGATCCAGCCATGCCGCGTGAGTGATGAAGGCCTTAAGGTTGTAAAGCTCTTTTATCCGGGACGATAATGACGGTACCGGAGGAATAGCCCCCGGCTAACTTCGTGCCAGCAGCCGCGGTAATACGAAGGGGGCTAGCGTTGCTCGGAATCACTGGGCGTAAAGGGCGCGTAGGCGGCGTTTTAGTCGGGGGTGAAA
>NZ_BACT01000044.1:0-1808 GCF_000333255.1 Methylobacterium sp. B1
GCGTCCGCGGCCAGGTTCGAGTCGCGCTCCCGGGCGATCCGGCGCAGCACCGCGTTGACCAAGCCCGGCGAGATGGGCCGTGCGGGTATCCCCCTTGGCGAGCCGCACCGCGAGGTCGACGGCGGCGTGGTCGGGGACCGCGAGGTCGAGGAGCTGGGCGGTCGCGGTGGCCAAAAGGGCCGTGAGCTGCGGCTTGGCCGCGGGCAGCCCGCGCTCCAGCCGCGCGGCCAGGGCGGCGCGGATCAGCCCGTAGCGGCGGAAGGTCGCCACCGCGATGGCCCGCGCCAGCCCGGCGTCGGCCGGCGCCAGCGCCTCAGCGCGGATCGCCTGGGCGAGGGCGTCGTCGAGGGCGGGGGGGCGCTCCTGGCCGATCAGGGCCGCGACCGCCTGCATCGCCGCGCGGCGCGCGGCCAGGCCCGCCGTATCCGGCCCGGTCTCGCCCGTCGAAGCTTCCTTCCGCGTGTTGCGGCCTGTGTCCCGCGATGCCACTTCTGCTCCAGATCCAACGTCTTCTGGGCCTACGCCCTCACACTCGAGCGAGCGCGATGCAAGAGCCGACCGCACAAGACCCGCACAGGCAGGATCCGGACGGACCGGAGGCCGGCGACGGCACGGCCCCGCCCCGCGCGCTCAGCCCGGCGGCGCAGCGCGCCCTGGCCGAGGCCGCCGAGCGCCGCGCGGCGATCGACGCCCGGGCCGCCGAGATCAGCGCCCGGCCCGAGCGCCAGGGGCGCGGCGGCCTGGAGCCGGTGCGCTACGACGACTGGGAGGTGAAGGGCCTCGCGGTCGACTTCTGAGGACGGCGCAGGGGCCGGCGCACCGGTCCGGCCCTATTCGCCGGGGACCGCCAGCGGCGGGCCGGCCTCGGTCCGGGCTTCCGCCGCACCCGCCCCGAACCGCCGGTACCAGAGCCCGGTCAGGATCGGCACGAGGATCGAGGTGACGATGATGCAGATCGTCACCAGCACGGTGGCGGTCTGCGCGGCCGGGGCGAAGTGCGGGGCGACGGCGGCGATCGCCAGCGGGTTGGCGGCGGCGGCCCCGGCCGTCGAGGAGGCCGCCAGCCCCGCCGTGCCGGTCCCGCCCCCGATCGCCCGGTCGGCCAGGATCAGCGGGATGCCGGTCAGGACGATCACCGCCAGCGCCAGCACGATGCCGAGCCCCGCGAGCGGCGAGAGCAGGTTGCTGAGGTCCACGGTGTTCCCCAGCGCGAAGGCGAAGAACGGGATCATCAGCTGGCCGCCCGGGGCGAACAGGGCCCGGAGCTTCGGGTCGAGGTTGCCGAGGGCGAAGCCGACGAGGAAGGGCAATACCGCGCCCGCGAAGATCTGCGGCTCGAAATGCGCAGCCCCGGAGGCCCCGAGGATGATCATGCTCATCAGCGGGCCGGATTCGATCGACGTGAGGATGAAGGCGCCGGCCTCCTCGCGGCTGCCGTAGGTCTGCATCAGCGAGGCGTAGAGGCCGCCATTGGTCATATCCATCGCGCAGACGATCGCCAGGATCGACAGGCCGGCGAAGAAGCCGGTCTGGATCC
The DNA here is from genome assembly GCF_000333255.1 of Methylobacterium sp. B1. Taxonomy (NCBI): domain Bacteria; kingdom Pseudomonadati; phylum Pseudomonadota; class Alphaproteobacteria; order Hyphomicrobiales; family Methylobacteriaceae; genus Methylobacterium; species Methylobacterium sp. B1. The sequence goes on from NZ_BACT01000044.1 coordinate 1,538, forward strand.
CCTCGGGCGGGATGAACAGCCCGGCCACCAGCACGATCGCCCAGGCGGCGACCAGCTTGGTCGCCACCAGCGTGCCGGACTTGCGCAGCACCGTCCCGGTCGCCCTCAGGCTGACCGAGGCGCCCATGCAGAAGAACCAGACCGCCAGGATCGGGATCACGCCGGTCATGATCCCCTGCGTGAAGCCCTTGAAATAGGCCGGGGACCCCGGCGCGAAGGTCCTGCACAGGGCTCCGAGCAGCAGCGGCACCAGCATCAGGCCGCCGGGAAT
>NZ_BACT01000043.1:0-9508 GCF_000333255.1 Methylobacterium sp. B1
CGCCGGGTGGGCCCTGCATTTGGCGCTCGGCCTGCTCGCGCGATNNCCGGTCGGGGCCGCCGAAACGCCCGCCGCTCGGGTGCCGACGCCCCCGCCCCTGCCGCCCGAACGCCCTGAGACGCTGAAGCCACCCGTTGCGGAGCCGGCACCCCCGACCCCGCCGGCCCGGCCTCCGGAACTGAAGCCTGCCGTCGCGGAGCCGGCGAAGGAGCCGGTCAAGGATCCCGGCCGGGAAAAGGCCTCCGAATCCGCGAAGGAAAGCCCGAAGGAAGGCTCGAAGGAATCCGCGAAGGAGGCGTCCAAACCCGAGATCCCGACGCCGCCACCCGCGCCGCCCGAGCGCCCGCCGGAACTGTCCGGCGGGGCGGCCCTGGCCCTGAAGGTCTCGCCGCCGGACGATACGGCCTGCCGGACGCGCCTGAAGCGACTCGGCGTCGATTTCGAGCCGCTGGCGCCCATCGCGGAAGGGCAATGCACCGCTCCGCTGCCGCTTAAGGTGACGAAATTCGCCGACGGCGTGGCGCTGCCGCAGGGCGCGACATTGACCTGCCGGGCCGCCGAAGCCCTGGCGCGCTGGGTCACCGAGGTGCAGGTCGAGGCCGAGCGGACGTTGAAGCATCCCCTGACCGCCCTCGAACTCGGCGGCTCCTATGTCTGCCGAGGCCAGAATCACGACATCGATGCCAAGCTGAGCGAACATGCCTTCGCCAATGCCGCCGACATCATGGGCTTCGCCTTCGCCGGACGCGCAAGCATCCCCGTGAAGGCGATGCCGGACGGCTCCGAGGAGGCGCAGTTCCTGGGCGCGGTGCGCACGAAGGCCTGCGGCTTCTTCCGCACGGTCCTGGGGCCGGGTTCGAACGCCGCCCACGCCAACCATCTTCATGTGGACCAGCGGGAGCGCAATGCCGGCCACCGGCTGTGCGAGTAGCCTCGCGTGGAACGTTCCGGCCGGCTCGGCGCTTTTTGGCACGGGAGCGCCTCCGCTCTCCGGAATTGCGACGTCGATGATCCCAAAATCCTGGCGGCCCGTTGGCGCGGCTCTCGTGGCGAGCTGTCTCGTCGTGCAAGGCGCGGCGGCCAAGCCCGAGAAAGACCGGAAGACCGAAGCGGCGCAGCCGCCGGCGCTCACCGCCGACACCGTGAACGCCGCCGCCCTGGCGCCCCCGGAAGCGGGCAAGGATCGGGAGGCCAAGCCGAACACGAAGGCGCGCCGGGCCGCTGCGTCCGCGGAGAAGCCCGACCCGCTGATCGTCAAGGCGCAGGTGCTGCTCGACCGGGCGCATTTCTATCCCGGCGCGATCGACGGCCGGACCGGCGAAAATTACAAACGCGCGCTCTCCGCCTTCGCTGTGGCGCAGGGGCTTTCAGCGACGCAGAGCCTAAATCCTGAGGTTTGGGACAAACTCCAGGCGACGAGCGATAAGCCCGTCGTCACGGACTATACGATCACCGAATCCGATGCCTCGGGGCCCTATGTCGAGCGGATCCCGCCCAAGATGGAGCAGCAGGCCGAGCTCAAGACGTTGGGGTACACCAATGCCCGGGAGATGCTCGCAGAACGCTTCCACATGGGCCGTGACCTCGTCAGCGCGCTCAATCCCGGCAAGTCCCTGGACAAGGCCGGCACGGTCATCGCCGTCGCGGCCGTGGAGCCGATGGGGACCGACAAGCCGAAGGCCAAGGACCTCCCCGAAAGTCCGAAGGTCGAGCGCATCGAGGTCGGCAAGGCGAGCCGCGACGTCCGGGCCTTCGGCGCCGACGGAAAGCTGCTGGCCTACTACCCCGCCTCGATCGGCAGCTCCGAGAAGCCAGCGCCGAGCGGCGACACCAAGGTGAAGGGCGTCGCGTTCAATCCCGACTACACGTACAATCCGAAATACGCATTCAAGGGCGTGAAAGCGCAGCACAAGTTCACCATCCAATCCGGTCCCAACAACCCGGTCGGTCTGGTCTGGATCGATCTGGCGATCCCGAGCTACGGCATCCACGGAACGCCGGAGCCCGAGAAGGTCGGCAAGACCGAATCCCATGGGTGCATCCGGCTGACCAATTGGAATGCCCGCGACCTTGCCGCGCATGTTACGCGCGGTGCTGAGGTCGTCTTCAAGGAAGACTGATCACCCGGCGTCGATCCGCCCGGCTGCCGGGCGGACAAAAATGTATCAGGCGTTAACATAGCGCGCGGTCGCGCCATCGGAACGGGCCGGGAACGCTTGACACGTTGCGGAATACGGGCGACGCCACAGGTTGTCTCGCGGGCCATCCTTCGGGCCGTGCTCGTTCATACGAGCGCTGCTGTCGCGGTGCGCGGGGCTCGACCGACCGCACGGCATAATCCCCGGAAACGGGGCGTTCGAAGGGAAGACGGCCCGGCGTGATTGCTGACTCCAACGACGACGTTCTTAACGGTGTCCGCGTTCTCGTCGTCGAGGACGAGGCCGCGATCTCCATGCTTCTGGAGGACATGCTCCTCGATTTCGGCTGTGCCGTAGTCGGGCCGGCCGCACGGCTCTCCTCCGCGCTGGAAATGGCGTCGCAGGAAGCGTTCGAGGTTGCCATCCTCGACGTGAACGTGGCGGGCGAGCCGATCTATCCCGTGGCCGAGGCCATCGCCAAGCGCGACCTGCCGCTGGTCTTCTCCACCGGGTACGGCGGCGCGGGCATCCGCGAGCCGTTCCGCGACCGGCCCGTCGTTCAGAAGCCCTTCAGCCAAGCCGATCTCAAGCGCACGCTGATCGGCGCGATCCGGGCCGCCCGCGCCTGACGCACGCTGGGTAACCGGCGCGTCCCCAGCACGGCGGCTGTCGGGTGAGGCGAGACGCCGCGGTTCCTGACCGCGGCTTCAGAGCCCTTCGATCGTGAAGACCTGCTCGACATGGGCCGGCCACCCGCGGGCCCCGACGAAAACGGCGTCGGCACGGAACGTCGCACCGGCACACCACGCGTTGCGCCCGATCCACGCCCTGACCGCGCGGGAGAAGCGCCGCCGCTTGGCGGCATCGATCGCTTCCCGCGCGTCGTCACGCTTGGCACGCGCCTTCACCTCCACGAACACGATGGTGTTCCAGCGCTGGACGACGAGGTCGATCTCGCCCCCGGCCATGCTCACGCGCCGGCCGATCGGCCAGTAGCCCTTGAGCATCAGTGCGGCCAGCGCCAGCCATTCGGCGTGGTGGCCGCGCCGATAGGCGGCGCGGCGCCGGCCGGTCCGGTCCGGCACAGCCCCGTTCATCCCTGGCCCCGCGCCAAAGCCAGCGCCCGCGAATAGACCTGACGCCGCGGCTGTCCGGTCTCGTCAGCGACGAGGCTGGCGGCATCCTTGATCGAGTGCCGCTCCAGCGCCGACAGGATCAGCGCGTCGAGGGCGGCATCCGCATCAATCGTTCGCTCCGGCGTCGTCGCCGCACCGATGATCACCACGATCTCACCCTTGGGCGGTCCTTCCTGGGCGAAGCGCTCGCTCAGGCTGCCCAAGGTATCGCGCCGGATGGTTTCGTAGAGCTTGGTCAATTCCCGGGTCACGGCAGCCGGGCGCTCCGGGCCGAGCACCGCGGCGGCATCGGCCAGCATGTCGGGCAGGCGATGCGGCGATTCGAACAGGACCAGCGTGCCGGGAACCTGAACCAGTGCCTCCAGGCGGTTGCGCCGGGCGCCGGCCTTCTGCGGCAGGAAGCCCTCGAAGAAGAAACGATCGGTCGGCAGACCTGCCGCGACCAAGGCCGTCATCACCGCCGACGGGCCCGGAACCGGCGTGATGGCGATCCCCGCCTCGATCGCGGCCTGGACCAATTTGTAGCCGGGATCCGAGACCAGCGGCGTCCCGGCATCCGAGACGAGAGCCAGGGCTTCGCCGGCGCGCAGCCGCGCGATCATCCGCTCCCGCACGGCATCGTTGGAATGCTCGTGATAGGCGAGCAGCGGTGTCGTGATCCCGTAATGCGCCAGCAGGTTCCGGGTGACGCGGGTGTCCTCGGCCAGGACCGCATCCGCGGCCGCCAGGGTGGACAGGGCCCGGATGGTGATGTCGCGCAGGTTCCCGATGGGCGTCGCCACAATGTGCAGGCCCGGCGACAGGGGCTCGGTCTCGCTCGCCAGACCGAAGGCCGTGAAGGTGGTGTTGCGCGGCCGATCGGGGGCGAGCTTCGGGGACGGAGCTCGGGTCGGGGCGGCGGGCCCCGGGGCATCGAATCGGCGTGTCATCATCGGTGATCTTGCCACACCGGCCGTCTCCCGTCGCGGTGAAGGCGTCCGACCGGGGGCAACTCTGCCGCTCCGCGTTTACAATTCGGATTCCGATCGTCAGGCTGCGGTGCCTGCCGAGAGGAGTCCGCGCGATGGCGCGCCCGACGAGCATGCGGGACCGTCTCGTGCGCGTCACCGCCCCGACCGCTGCGCTGTGCGCCGTCCTGCTGTCATTGGGCGGCTGCCTCGGCACCGACATCGCTCGGCGCGCGACGGCGCCACAGGCCGAGCTGACGCCGCCGGCGGCCGTTCCGGGGGCACCGCCACCCGCACCCGCAGCGCCGCCGATGCCGGCGGCGGGTGGCATCGGGCGCATCGGCTCCGGAGCCGTCAAGGTCGCCCTCGTGCTGCCGCTGACCGGCCAGGGGGCAACGGTGGGCGCCGCCATGCGCAACGCGGCTCAACTTGCCTACGACGAGGCACAGCAACCCGACCTGACGCTCCTGGTGGAAGATGACCGAGGCAGCCCGGACGGCGCCCGGGAAGCGACGCAGGAGGCGCTGCGCCAGGGTGCCGAGATCGTGCTCGGTCCGCTCTTCGCCGGCAATGTTCAGACGGCTGCGGCCGCGGCCAGAGCGGCGGGCAAGCCGGTGGTCGGCTTCTCGACCGACGTGACCGTGGCCAGCCGGGGCGTCTACCTCCTGAGCTTCCTGCCGCAACCGGAGGTGGACCGCGTGGTCGAGGATTCCGTCGCCGGCGGAAAACGCTCCTTCGCGGCTCTGATCCCCGAGACGGCCTACGGCAATGCCGTGGAGGCGGAGTTCCGGGAGGCCGTTGCCCGGAAGGGCGCGCGGGTCGCCGCCGTCGAACGCTACCCGGCCGGCGCGCCGGGTCCGGCGGTGGAACGGCTGACCCGGGTCATCGCAGGGCCGGGTGCCACCGCCGACGCGCTGTTCATCCCCGAAACCGCCGACGCGCTGCCGGGCGTGGCCGCGGCGCTGACCAAGGCCGGCTTCTCGCCCGCCCGGATACGCCCCATCGGCACCGCCCTCTGGAACGAGCCGTCGCTCTTCGCCCTTCCCGCCCTGCAGGGCGGCCGCTTCGCCTCGCCGGACCGCACCGGGTTCTCGAATTTCAGCGGCCGCTACCAAGCCCGGTTCGGCGCCGTTCCGCCGCGCGTCGCATCCCTGGCCTATGATGCGGTGATGCTCGCGGCCGCCCTGTCCCGACGCTACGGCTCGCAGCGCTTCGCGGAGACCACCCTCACGAACGGCTCCGGCTTCGCCGGCATCGACGGGACCTTCCGCTTCCGGCCGGACGGGCAGAGCGAGCGGTCCCTGGCGGTCTATGAGATCCGCAACAACGCTGCGATACCCGTCAGCCCCGCGCCGCGGGTGCTGGCAAAGCCCGGGATCTGATCAGGCCGCAAGTTCGGCAACCAGGGCATTGAGCACCGGCGCCCCCTTCGCGGTCGCGGCGATGCGGCCGCCGGGAAGCCGCTCCAGCACGCCATCACCGATCAGCATGCCGATGCGGTTGCCGTTCAGCGGCCGGCCCTTGAGGGCAGCGTAGCGATCCGGATCGATGCCCTCGCGAAGGCGAAGCCCCATCACCAGGAACTCGTCGGCCTGGTCGGCGGCCGTGAGCGTTTCGGTCTCGACGACGGCGTGTCCGTCGCGCTCGACCCGGGCCAGCCAGGCTTCCGGCGACCGCTCGGTGACGGTCCCGATCCGTCCCCCCGCCGTCACGAGCCGCCCGTGCGCGCCGGGACCGATGCCGGCATACTCGCCGTAGCGCCAATAGAGCAGGTTGTGCCGCGACTCCGCCCCGGGCCGGGCGTGGTTCGAGATTTCGTAAGCCGGCAGGCCGGCCTCTGCGCAGAGTTCCTGGGTGACGTCGTAGAGGGCGCGTCCGACCTCGTCGTCCGGCGTCACCAGTTTGCCGGCGGCGGCGAGACCGTGGAACGGCGTCCCCGGCTCGATGGTGAGCTGGTAGAGCGAGAGGTGCTCTGCGGCCCGCGCCAGCGCCGCTTTCAGCTCCGCCCGCCACAGCGCCGGAGTCTGTCCGGGCCGGGCATAGATCAGGTCGAAGGAGGTCCGCTCGAAGGCCGACTGCGCCAGCGTGATCGCCTCCAGGGCCTGTGCGGCGTCGTGCAGGCGCCCGAGGGTCCGGAGCGACGCGTCGTCGAGGGCCTGGATGCCGAGGGAAACCCGGTTGACCCCGGCGGCGCGGTAGCCCCGGAAGCGCCCGGCCTCGACGCTCGACGGATTGGCCTCGAGGGTGACCTCGGCGCCTTGAGCCACCGGCCAGTGTTCCGCGACGGCGTCGAGCAGGCCCGCCACGGTCGCGGGCTGCATCAGCGAGGGTGTCCCGCCGCCGAGGAAGATGCTGGTGACGGTCCCCCCCGGGGTGCGGGCGGCCGTGTGGGCAATCTCGGCCCGAATGCCGCGAGGAAGCGCGGCTCGTCCACGCCCGCGTGGCGGACGTGGCTGTTAAGTCGCAATACGGGCACTTCGCCGCGCAGAAGGGCCAGTGCAGGTAGATTCCGAAACCCACGTCGCGGGTCGGATGTTCCGGGCCGGTCGATACCATGATGACCGGGATGTGAGCGCGACCGCGCCGTTTGGCAATCAGGAACCGGAGGCCAGACAGGCCCGGCTCAACGCCACGAAGGCCCGGGCCCGGTGCGAGAGCCCCTGACCCTTCTGCCAGTCGACGCCGTGCTTCTCCTCGGCGCTCATCTCGCCGAAGGTGCGCGCGTGCCCGTCCGGCCGAAAGATCGGGTCGTAACCGAAGCCGGCGGTGCCCCGCGCCGCCACGAGGTCGCCGAACACCCGCCCTTCGAACAGCTCGGTATGGCCGTCCGGCCAAGCCAGGACCAGGGCCGAGACGAAATGGGCCCGGCGGTCGGCCGCGCCACGGTCCTCGAGCTCGGCGAAGATCCGCGCCATCGCGGCGGCGAAATCCTTGTTCGGGCCGGCCCAGCGGGCCGAGAAGATGCCCGGCGCTCCGTCGAGGGCGTCGACGCACAGGCCGGAATCGTCCGCGAAGGCGGGCAGTCCGGTGGCGTCGGCCGCCGCCTTCGCCTTGATGGCGGCATTCTCGGCGAACATCGTGCCGGTCTCCTCGGGCTCGGGCAGTCCGAGTTCGCCGGCCGACACCGCCTCGACCCCGAACGGCGCGAGCAGCTCGCGCATCTCGGTGAGCTTGCCGGCATTGTGCGTGGCGATGACCACCTTTCCGGTCAGGCGGCGGCTCACGCGATGGCCTCCCTCTGGAGGGCGACCAGACGCTTGGTGCCGGCGCGGGCGAGGCCGAGAAGTTCGAGAAGCTGCTCCTGGGTGAAGGGCTCCATCTCGGCGGTGCCCTGCACCTCCACGATGCCGCCGCGCCCGGTGAGCACGAAATTGGCGTCGGTCTCGGCGGCGGAATCCTCGGCGTAATCGAGATCGAGGACCGGCATGCCCTTGTACAGGCCGCACGAGACGGCAGCGACATGGTCGCGCAGGGGATCGACCGAGATGATCGAGCGCGTCCGCATCCAGGCGAAGCAATCGTGCAGCGCCACCCAGGCGCCGGTGATGGCGGCCGTCCGGGTGCCGCCATCGGCCTGGATGACGTCGCAATCGATCGTCACCTGACGCTCGCCCATGGCCGGCAGGTTCGTGACGGCCCGGAGGGACCGGCCGATCAGCCGCTGGATTTCCTGCGTTCGACCCGACGGCTTCCCGGAACCAACCTCGCGGCGGGTGCGTTCGTGCGTCGCACGCGGGAGCATGGCGTACTCCGCCGTGACCCAGCCCTTGCCCGAGCCGCGCAGCCACGGGGGCGAACGCTCTTCGAGCGACGCGGTGCAGAGCACCCGGGTATTTCCGAAGCTGACGAGGCACGAGCCCTCTGCGTAGCGCGAGACCGCGCGCTCCAGGCTCACGGGCCGCAACTCGTCGGCGGCACGCTTGGAAGGCCGCATCGCGGGCCCCTTCTGTCGAGAGTGTCGAGGGCCGGGCTCTTAGGCCGCCGCGACATCACGGGCAAGCATCGCCGTACGGATTGATCCGCGCGGGTCGGTTGCGCATGATCGGACCACAGGATGACCGCGTGACACACCCCAGTCCCAACTTTGCCAACGGCCAATCCATGCAGGCCCTCGCCGCCCTCAATGAGCGCGCCCGCGAGATCTTCCGGCAGATCGTCGAGAGCTATCTCACGACCGGCGAGCCGGTGGGCTCCCGGAATCTCGCTCGGATCCTCCCGATGGCGCTGTCGCCGGCCTCGATCCGGAACGTGATGGCGGATCTGGAGCATTCCGGCCTGATCTTCGCGCCGCATACCTCGGCCGGACGCCTCCCGACCGAACTCGGGCTGCGGTTCTTCGTCGACGCGATGCTGGAACTTGGCGACGTCAGCCAGGACGAGCAGGCGCGCATCGAGGCACAGATGCGGGCCGCAGCCTCGGGCCACACGTTCGATTCCGCCCTGGCCGAGGCCTCGACCATGCTGTCGGGCGTCTCGCGGGGGGCCGGCGTGGTGCTGACCACGAAGGCCAACGTCAATCTGAAGCACATCGAGTTCGTGCGGCTCGATCCGGCCCGCGCCCTCGTCATCCTCGTCTCGGATGACGGCTCCGTCGAGAACCGCATCGTCGATCTGCCGCCCGGACTTCCGGCGGGTGCGCTTCAGGAGGCCACGAACTTCCTCAACGCGCGCCTGCAGGGCCGCACCCTGGGGTCGCTGCGCGCCGAGATCGAGGCCGGCCGCAAGGCCATGAAGCGCGAGCTCGACGCGATCACCGAACGCCTCGTCGATGCGGGGCTCGCAACGCCGGTGGGGCCGACGGAAGCGCGCCAATTGATCGTTCGCGGCCAGGCCAACCTGCTCGACGACCTGCGCGCGGTCGAAGATCTCGAGCGGATCCGCCTGCTGTTCAACGACCTGGAGACCCAGAAGGACGTCATCGACCTGCTGGCCCGTGCCGAGGGCGGCGAGGGCGTGCGTATCTTCATCGGCTCCGAGAACAAGCTGTTCTCCCTCTCGGGGTCATCGCTGATCGCGGCGCCGTTCCGCGACGGATCGCAGAAGATCGTCGGCGTGGTCGGAGTCATCGGTCCGACCCGCCTCAACTACGCGCGCATCGTGCCGATGGTGGATTATACGGCGCGGGTGGTGTCGAAGCTTCTGGACGGCGGCCGGTAGGTCCTGTCGGGCCTCAGGCCGCCCGAACCGAATCCAGGAATCGTGCGACCTCGACACCGAGGCGCGCGGAGTGCTGCGACAGATCCGATGCGGAGCCCAGGACCTGTCGCGCGGCCTCGCCCGTTGCGCG
>NZ_BACT01000042.1:0-5022 GCF_000333255.1 Methylobacterium sp. B1
CTTGGCCGAGACGGCGGGCTCGAACACCGAGAAGGTCCCGCCGAAGCCGCAGCACTCGTCCGGCCGGGCGAGATCGACGAGCTCGACACCCTTGACGAGGCGCAGCAGGTCGAGGGGCTTCGAATAGTAGGGCTTCACCAACTCGGATGGCCGCGCGTGATGGATGCCACGCAAGGCGTTGCAGTTGGTGTGATAGGCGACCTTATGAGGGAAGTTCGTCCAGGGCAGGTCCTCGACCTTCAGCACGTCGTGCAGAAATTCCACCAGCTCGTAGGTGCTGGCGCGGACGTGGCGCACCGCGTCGGTCTGGGGGATCGCGGTGAGATGCTCGCGGACTTGGTGGACGCAGGACCCCGATGGCGCGACGACATAGTCGAAGCCGGAAAAGTTCTTCACGAACAGCGCTTCGGTGGCGGCGGCTTCGGCGTGGCAACCGGTATTGGCCATCGGCTGACCACAGCACGTCTGATCGTAAGGGTATTCCACAGTGCAGCCGAGCCGCTCCAGCAGCTCGAGGGTGGCGATCCCCACCTCGGGCTCGAAGGCGTCGACGTAGCACGGCACGAACAGGCCGACCCGCATGGTGCGACAACTCCCTGAAGATCGGCCGCGCGGCGATCTGGAACGGTTCAAGATTGGTGGTGGGTCTACCGGATGTCGCTGATCTTGGCGAGATCGGACACTGCGTCACCGGGCCCGATGTAACGCAGCGCGCCGTTGATGCGGGGTCCGCAGCCCCTCCGTCTTCCAGGCCGTGGATCCGCGGTCAGGGGACGTCGTTCCCGGGGCTTGGCGGTCGGCGTCGTCGATCCGGTCGAGGGGTGACGCTCCTCCGTGCGCAGCCGGAGAGTTTCCCGAGGATGCTGGGCCGCGCGCTTGATTTCCGACGCCTCAGAGTCGAATGACGTCTGGAAGCGTTCCGAAGAGATCATCACCATGGAAGAACTGCTCGCCCGCGTCACCACCCGCACCGGGCTCGACGCCGCGACCGCTCAGACCGCCATCGGGCACATCCTGGCCTTCCTGCAGAAGGAAGGGCCGGCGACCGAGGTCGGTCAACTCCTGGCTGCCCTGCCGGGCTCCGAGTCCCTGATCGCCGAGTCGAATGCCGGCGAGAGCGGCGGCGGCGGTCTGATGGGCATGCTCGGCGGCATGATGGGCGGCGGCGGCGTCATGGCTTTGGGTCAGAAGCTGATGGCCGCCGGTGTCCCGATGGGTCAGATGCAGCCCCTCGGCCAGGAGCTGTTCGCTTTCGGTCGCGAGAAGGTGGGCGAGGACGCGATGGGCCCGATCATCGGCTCGATCCCCGGCTTGAACCAATTCGTCTGACGCCCATCGATGTGCGCGGTCGCACTGCATTCGGGTGCCGCCTGGACGAAGGTAAAAAAGAGGTTTCGAGGCGAAAGCTTGACGGAACCTGTCCACGCGATCCCCGTTATTAGGGTTGCGGGCTGGATCGACGCCTTTGGCAGTGTCCAGTTCCGCTATCAAGCAGGCCGGCCATGCCCGTCTTCGAAGCCAAAAACCTGGACAGCGAGTTTGAAGGGCAGACCCTGCTCGCTGCCATCCTGCATCCGACCCGCGCAGCGCAGACCCGCGCTCTGAGGCACGGTCGCCAACGGGCGGAGCGCGCGGCGGCCTTGGCCGATCCGATGACGATCGAGCCGCGTTTCCCGATTGCGCCCGGTGAACTGGCCCCGACCGGCTGTCCCAGCCGCTGAGGCTGTTCGGATTCGGTCAGCCTACCAGGGCTGCGACGTGACGAGACCCTGGCGCGTCACGACCACCCATTCCCGTCCGTGTCGCTCGACGCCTTCCACGCGACCGACGCCCGGAAGGATGTCGCCGGGCGAGACCTCGACCAGGCGGCGGCGCCGATTCTCCAAAACCGCCGTGCCCTCGTAGACGTCCCGCAGAGCCCAGCCTTCGATCACCGGCGGCCTGTCGAAGGTCGCCGGTTTCGGCTTGGTCTCGCCAATCTTGGCCTCGCCAGTCTTAGCCTCGCCCACCTTGGCGTCCGCCACCTTGACCTCGGGCTTCCCCTCGCTGGCGCGGGCGGGCTCGCCGATGCTTCCCGTCTGGGTCGGCTCCGCCTTCGCGGCGACCGGTGTCGCGGCTGTCCGGCGCTCCAGCTGCGCGGCGAGGCCGGTGAGCCGGGCGGTGTGCTCGCGCTCGCCCTGCTCAAGGCGCTCGCCGAGCGCCGCGACCTTGGCGTTAACACTCTTATCGACCTGCGCCAGACGCTCGCCGAGGGCGCTGCTGCGGGTCGCGGCCTCTTTCCGCGCGGCGTCGGTTGAGGCGCGAAGGTCGGCGAGGACGGTGTGGAGCTGCGCGATGTCGCCGGCCAGCCGAACGGTTTCGGTCCGGCCGGCATCGAGCGTGGTTTCGAGAGCCGCAATCGCATCGGGCCGCACGGCTGCCGGGCGGGAGAGCACCATCACGCTCCCGCCCAGAATTGCGCCGACGGCCAAAGCCGCGCCCGGGAGCGCGAGCCGCTTATGATCGAGGCGCGACAGGAACGGACGAGCGAAGCCCTTGCCCGCGGGAGGCTCCACGGACGCGGTCGCCGCCGGGGCAACTTCCGCCTTTCCGGTCACCACAGCTTTGAGCAGATCCGCCGGCGAGATGCCCTCGGAAACGGCCTGCTTGGCTTGGATCTTCGTCATCGCCCCGAACTCCGCACGCGGCCTCGCGCTGCAAGCGTTCGTTAAGGACGTTTGTTTACGAAACCCTTACCGCGGGCGCGCGGCTCAGGCCGCCAGCCCGCGCTTCTTCAACAGCGGCTCGATGCTGGGCATCCGCCCGCGGAAGGCCGTGTAGGCCTCGCGCGGATCGCGCAGATTGCCGGCACCGTACACGAAGGTCCGCAGCCGCTTGGCCGTCTCCGGATCGAAGATGTCGCCCGCTTCGCGGAACGCGTCGAACGCGTCCGCATCGAGCACCTCCGACCAGAGATAGCTGTAGTACCCGGCCGCGTAGCCGTCCCCCGAGAAGATGTGGGCGAAGTGCGGTGTCCGGTGCCGCATGCTGATCTCGGCGGGCATGTTGATCCGCCGCAACGCTTCGGACTCGAACACGGGGACGTCGAGCCCGGCCTCGCCCTCCGCCGAGAGATGCAGCGTCATGTCGACGATGGCCGAGGCGGTGTACTCCACCGTGGCGAAACCCTGGTTGAAGGTCCGTGCCGCCAGCAGCTTCTGCAGCAGGGCGTCGGGCATGGGCTCGCCGGTCCGATGATGCCGCGCGTGGGCGCGCAGGACCTGCGGCTGCTCCAGCCAATGTTCGTAGAGCTGCGAGGGCAGTTCGACGAAGTCCCGCGACACGGCCGTTCCGGACAGGAGCGGGTAGGTCACGTCCGATAGCAGACCGTGCAGGGCGTGGCCGAATTCGTGGAACAGGGTGCGTGCGTCGTCGAAGGACAGCAGCGTGCTCTCGCCGTCCGGCGCCTTGGCGAAATTCATCACGTTGACGATGATCGGCGTGATCGGGCCGTTCAGGCGCTCCTGCGAGCGGAAGGCGCTCATCCAGGCGCCGGACCGCTTCGAGGCCCGGGCGAAATAATCGCCGAGGAAGAGGCCCACCTCGGACCCGTCGGGATTGCCGACCCGCCAGACCCGGACATCGGGATGATACCGGGGGACGTCGGAGAGTTCCGTGAAGGTCAGGCCGAACAGCCGCGAGGCCGTGTCGAACGCCGCCTCGATCATCCGCTCCAACGGCAGGTAGGCCTTGATCTCACTCTCGTCGAGGTCGTGCTCGGCGCGACGCACCTTCTCGGCGTAGTGCCGCCAATCGTGCGCCTGGAGCGCGAAGTTGTGGCCTTCGGCCTGGATCGTCGCCTGGAGGCGGTCCCGCTCTTCGGCCGCCCGCGCCCGGGCGGGCGTCCAGACGTCGCGCAAGAGCCCGGTCGCCGCTTCGGGACTCGCCGCCATCGTGTCGTCGAGGGCGAAATGGGCGAAGCTCGCGAACCCGAGAAGCCGCGCCCGCTCCGCGCGCAACCGGATGATCTCGGCGAGGATCGCACGGTTGTCGGTCTCGCCGCCGTTCTCGCCGCGCCGGGTCCAGGCCGCATAGGCGCGCTCGCGCAGGTCGCGCCGGGTCGAGAAGACCAGGAAAGGCTCGATCAGCGAGCGCGACAGAGTGATGACGTGCCCGTCGAGGCCGCGCTCCTTGGCGGCGCTCTCGGCGGCGGCCCGCAGGAACGGCGGCAGGCCGGCCAGATCCTCCTCGCCCCGAAGCGGCAGGATGAAGCTGCTCTCGTCGGCCAGGAGATTCTGGCTGAACCGCGTGCCGAGTTCCGACAGGCGTGCCGCGATCTCCGCCATGCGAGCCTTGTCCTCGGGCGCGAGATCGGCCCCCGACCGCCGGAAGCGGATCCGGTATCGGTCGAGGACCCGGCGCTCCTCCGGCTCCAGGCCCTCGGGCGCGATCGCCGAGATCCGGACCCAGAGCTCGGGATTCAGGTAGATGGCGCTTCCATGCCGGGCGAGCTTGGGGCCGATCTCGCGCTCGATGGCCTGAAGCTCCGGGTTCGTATGGCTGCCGGTCAGATTGTAGAAGACGCCGGCGACGCGCTCGAGGGCGAGGCCGGCCCGCTCCATGGCCTCCACGGTGTTGCCGAAGGTGGCCGGAGCGTCCTGGCTCGCGATCACGCGGATCTCGGAAGCGTGGGCCTCTAGCGCCGCTGCGAAGGCCGGCCCGTAGTGCTCCGGTCGGATCCGCTCGAACGGCGGAAGGCCGTGCGGGGTGCTCCAATGCGCCTCGCGGAAGGGATTGTCCTGCGGCAGGCTCGGGAGCCCGGCATCAGCTGCGTCCGACATGCGGTCCTCAACGATACGTCCACGCGACGCCGCGTCTGTCCGCGCCGCCGGTGCGCCGACATGGGGTCTGCCGGCGCGATCGGAAAGACAGTGGCCCGTTCGACGGGTCCGTCAACCACATGGGCGCGATCCGAATGGCGTCTCGTCCGTTGTAGAGGCCAACGCCCACGCTTCGAGGCCCCATGCCGGGACGCACTCTGTC
>NZ_BACT01000041.1:0-4896 GCF_000333255.1 Methylobacterium sp. B1
CTTCCTGTTTTCCGTCGGTCCGCTTTCGAGCGCGATCCAGATCGTGGCTAAGATTGGAAGGGCATCAGTTCCGACGATAATGGCCTGGCGGGTCTGGCTTGCCAATAGCGATGGAGGGGCTGGCCCCGCGTTTTCGCCTCGGCCGATCTGGCCACAGGAGAAAAACGATGGGCACTTCAGAATATGATCCGGGCGCGGGTGACCGGCAGGCCTGGAACGCCGGGCGCAAGGTAGGTGCGAAGCGCGCGCTGAAGCCGAAACAGATTTGGGGTATCCGCTTCTATCTCGATCATCATCGTCGCCTTCGCGATCGGGCGCTGTTCGATGTCGCGATCGACAGCAAACTTCGAGGATGGAGCCGCCGGAGGCGGCCACTACGGTGGCGGCGTTCTCCAGCGCCTTGCGGGTGACGATGTCCCGCGGGCGGATCCGATTCGCGAGAAGCTCCATCACCTTCTCGCCGGCGGTGGCGCAGAACTTGTCGCGGATCTCGTACGGGGCCGGGGCGCCGGCCGAGTAAGGCAGCGCGAGGCCGATCGCCTCGGAGACGGTTGCCATCGTGTTGGCGGTGAACTGCGCGCCGCAGGCGCCGGCCGACGGACAGGCGACCTGCTCCAGCTCGTCCAGATCCTCCAGGCTCATGTCGCCGACGGCGACCTTGCCGACAGCCTCGAATAGATCCTGGACGGTCACGGGCTTGCCGCGGAACGAGCCCGGCAGGATCGAGCCCCCGTAGATGAAGATCGAGGGGACGTTGAGGCGCACCATGGCCATCATCATCCCCGGCAGGGACTTGTCGCAGCCGGCAAGTCCCACCAGGGCATCGTAGGCATGGCCCCGCATGGTCAGCTCGACCGAATCGGCGATGACCTCGCGGGACGGCAGCGACGCGCGCATGCCGCCATGGCCCATGGCGATCCCGTCGGTCACCGTGATGGTGCAGAATTCGCGCGGCGTGCCGTTGGCGGCGGCGACGCCCTTCTTCACCGCCTGCGCTTGGCGCATCAGCGAGATGTTGCAGGGCGCGGCCTCGTTCCAGCAGGAGGCGACGCCGACCAGCGGCTGGTGGATCTGCTCGCGCGTCAGACCCATGGCATAGAGATAGGAGCGGTGCGGGGCGCGGTCCGGCCCCTCAGTGACGTGGCGGCTCGGCAGCTTCGACTTGTCGTTCAAACGCGTCACCATGACTTCAGACCAAGCCTTCGCACAGCCGATCCCGAGGGTGCGCTGAACCGCGGCGCGTCGCCGTTCGCGAAGCGCCGGGATATTCATCCGCGTGCTCGGGAAGTCCTCGTTTCCGATCGGTAAATCGTTGTCGAGATTGCCGTTTACCGCGGATCTTGAGGTGGGCCCGGACTATGGCGGGATCGCGGCGTTTACAGGCAGGTCTCGGGGCGGAGCCGGGATCGTTTTACGGTGTTGCGACCCCGCCACAGCCACGCTTGCAGCCATTTCGCTCGCCAGGACCAAAGAAAGGACAATCGCGACGGCACCGCCCGGTGATCCGCCTCGATCCGTCTAGTCTTCAGGATCAGCGCGGATCTCCGCAGAGGAATCCACCCGCGCCGCGGCAAAACCGGCCGGAGATCGTCGGCGCAGCATTATCGCCGTGCGCGGTCTGCGCCGGAAAGACCTGAGCGGATCGGGAAATAACCCGTGGGACCGGATCCGCGGCTCGCTCGGGCGCGGGCCCTGCAGGACCGCACTATAGCCCGCCCGGGACAGGGCGTATGTCCAGGCGCCCCCCCCGGTGGGCACGCTTTCCGATGCGGGAAGACGATCCCGTGACGGCGTCCGCGGGCGGCCGGCCGGACGGGATCACAGGATCACGGGATGGCCTGATCCCAGGCGGGTCGCGGCTCAGGCCGCCCCGCTCTGCGGCGCCGGGATCTCGGTGGAGATGGCGTCGACCGTGCGCGGCATCGGGCTGCCCTGCCCGTCCGCGCGCTGAATCCGCACCTGCTGGTTGACCGGCTGCATGTTGCCGAAGGGCGTCGAAAAGGCGATCTCGGCGGCATCGCGTCCGACGCCGATCCGCACCAGCCCGTCGAGGTCGGCTTGCCGTGTGGCGTCGAACAGCCACCAGCGGCCGTCGAGATAGGCTTCGAACACGGCGTGGAAGTCGCTCGGAACGAGCCCGTGGGCGTAGCAGCTCACGAACCGGGCCGGGATGCCGAGAGCCCGGCAGAAGGCGGCGCCGAGATGCGCGAAATCGCGACATACGCCGGCGCGCTTGAGCAGCGACTCATGCGCGGTGGTCTCGCCGTCGCTGGAGCCCGGCTGATAGGCGATGTGGTCGTGGATCCAGTTGCAGATCTGGTTCACGCGGGCATAGCCCTTGGGCAGCGCGCCGAATTCGGCCAGAGCGAACGGCGTCAGCCGGTCCGAGGACACGAACCGGCTCGGCAGCAGGAAGGGCAGGATGTCGAGGGGCAATTGCCCGATCGGCGTCTCGTTGATCGTCGCGGGATCGGCCCGATGCACCGTAAGATCGACCTCGGCATTGTACTCCAGCGCGAACTGGCCGGTCGGCACGTTGACCGCGAGATAGCGGTTCTGGTGGTCGGGCGTGGTGTAGAGGTCGCGCTTGAGGTTCGGCGTCAGGACCAGGCTCTCGGTCAGGATCTCGACGCTCTTCAGCTTCGCCACCTCCAGATTGAAGATGAAGGTGGTGTCCGACAGGATATTGTATGACAGGCTGCAACCGAGGATGTAGCGCATCGGATCTCCTTGCCGGATGACGGCCTATCCGCCGCCCAAGCAAGGGGCGCGCCCGATCGTGGGTTCCGGTTCAGGCGCGCCGCGGCAGCATCAGCACCGTGAGCGAGCGCACGCCCTGCGCGCCGTGGATCAGCACGCCCTCGATGTCGGCGGTCGCCGACGGTCCGGTGTGCAGAACCGCGTAGGCCGAGCGGCCGAATTCCGGCCGGCGATAGGCGGCCTGCACGTTGGGCACGATATCGGCGGGATCGAGCAGAACGACGAGGTGCTGCGCGAGATAGGCGACCGCGTTGACGATCAGCTGATCCTCCGTGAACAGCACCGATCCCGTCTCGGCGATGCCGAACACGGCGCGCACCACCGCCACGTCCACGTCCTCGACCTCCTGCGGGGCGCGGACGCTCCGAAGGTCCCGGTTGCCGGTCAGTTCCGGTACCGCGGAGGCAATCACCTTGCCCGCATCGAGTCGCTCGCGGACCCCCGCGAAGACATCACCGGCGCCGGGCTCCGCCACCCGGCCGCCCATCCGCTTCAGCCGCTCGCCGAACTCGGCCACGTGGTCGTCGCCGACGAGGGGCGTGAACAGCGGCACCTCCGGCAGCGGGAAATCGCCGGCCGGCCGGTTCCTGCGGATGCCGTCCAGGATCGCGTCGCGGGCGCTCATCGACGCGTGTCCTTCATGCGATTCTGCTTGTACCAGGCGTGGAAGGTCTGGCGCGGTGCGTCGGGCATCTCGCGCTTCTTCCCCCAGGTGTTGAGCGGATTGTAGACGGCGAAACGCGGCAGGACCTTCAGGGCGGAATCCGCCGCGCCGATCGCGGCCCGGTAGGCGGCCGGGCGCGACAGGACCGCGCCGGCGGCCTTCATCATGCCCTGCTTGAGCGCCGGGATCTGATGCTCCTCGACCAGCACCTTGCGCCACGCGAAGATCTGTTCGTGGATGTTGATCTTCACCGGGCAGACGTTGGTGCACGAGCCGTTCATCGTCGAGGAGAACGGCAGCGTCGAGTATTTGCGCTTGTTGAAGGTCGGATCGATGATCAGCCCGATCGGCCCCGAATAGGTCGCCCCGTAGGAGAGGCCGCCCGAGCGCCGGTAGACCGGGCAGGTGTTCATGCAGGCGCCGCAGCGGATGCACTTCAGGGAGGTCCAGAACTCCTCCATGCCGAGGCGCTCGGAGCGGCCGTTGTCGACCAGCACCATGTGCATCTCGGTGCCCGCCCGCGGCGCGCGGAAATGCGAGGTGTACTGGGTGATCGGCGAGCCGAGCGCCGAGCGCGACAGCAGGCGGATGAAGACGCCGAGATGCTCGACCTTCGGGATGATCTTCTCGATGCCGATGGAGTGGATCTGCAGCGGCGGCACGTTGCCGGAGAGGTCGGCATTGCCCTCGTTGGTGCAGGTGACGACCGATCCGGTCTCCGCGATCGCGAAGTTGCAGCCGGTCATGCCGGCATCGGCCTTCAGGACATAGGGGCGGGTCGTCTCGCGCTGGCTCTCGGCGAGATAGTGGGCGTCGTCGTTGTCCGGGTCCGTCCCGAGCGTCTTGGCGAAGACCTCGGCCACGTCCATCCGGGTCTTGTGGACCGCCGGCGCGACGACGTGGCTCGGCTCCTCGTTGTCGAGCTGCTGGATCCGCTCGCCGAGGTCGGTCTCGATCACCTCGATCCCGTTCGCCGCCATGTGGTGGCGGAAGCCGCACTCCTCGGTGAGCATCGACTTCGACTTCACCAGCGTCTTGGCGCCGTGGCTCCGCAGGATCTCCAGGACGATCCGGTTGTGATCGGCCCCGTCCTTGGCCCAGTGGACATGGACGCCGTTGGCTTTCGCGGCTGCCTCGAACTGCTCGAGATAGCGGTCGAGATGGCTCAGCGTGTGCGTCTTGATCTGCGAGGCGAGCTCGCGGAGCTCCTCCCATTCGGGAATGCCGTGGGCCGAGACGTCGCGCTTCTTGCGCAGGTCCCACAGCCGCTCGTCGTGGGCAGCCTGGTGCAGCGGCGCGGCGAGGAAGCGCTCGGCGGCCTCGGACTGATTGATCGGACGGTCACCCCGGATCTTCGCGCCGCGGGGCTGCGGCTCACGGACCTGGGGCGCGCGGATCGGCTTCGAGGCCGCCCTCGCGTGCTGGAGGCGCGGTCCGTCCTGCGCGCGTTCACTCTCGTCGTGGCTGGCGCG
>NZ_BACT01000040.1:0-10425 GCF_000333255.1 Methylobacterium sp. B1
CACCCGAAATGGAAGATCAGGAAGGCGACGATCGGCGGCGCCACCGCGTTGCCGAGGCGCGCGAAGGCGTGGGTGATGCCCTGGGCGAAGCCGCGGCGGCCGGGCGCGGTCCAGTTCTGCATCGCGCGGGTTGCGGTGGGGAAGGTCGCGCCTTCGCCGAAGCCGAGCAGGACCCGGGCCAGGAACAGGCTCACCAAGCCACCGACCATTCCGGTCAGGATCGTCGCGGCGGCCCAGATCACGCCGCAGGCGAGCAGCGTGCGTCGGGCGCCGAACTTGTCGCCGACCGACCCGCCGATCACTTGGAAGATCGCGTAGGGATACGCGAAGGCAGACAGAATCAGACCGAAATCGGTCTTCGACATCCCGAAATCGCGCATGATCTCTGCGCCGGCTGTCGCGATGTTCACCCGGTCCAGATAGGTGATGAAATACATCACGCAGAGCAGGCCGAGCACGCCGTTCGTGGCGCTGATGCGCTTCGACATCGACCGTTCCTCCCATCGGGGCGCCGCCGCTGGCGGTCGCCGGGCGCCTCGGCTGATGGACCGGACGCTCTTTCATAATGCATTATTCAAACGCGTCGCGCGGCAGAACGCAACCGCCGACTTGTATCCGGCGCGCGATCGATCCGGGCGCCCCAACGGAAAACGGGGGCCGCCCGGGCCCCCGTTCTGGGTGATCGCGATCGCGACGCGGGCTGTCAGGCCGTGACGGGCTGCAGCTGGTTCTGTTCGGCTTCGGTCGCTGTGCCCAGGGCCTTGCCGCGAGGCCCGACCCAGCTTCCGACCCACTTCCGCTGCCAGAGGGCGAGGCAGCCGAGCACGACCGCCGTGAAGGCGGCGTAGCCGATGAAGCCGATGGAGAACGACCCGGTATACTGCTTGGACAGGCCCATGACGTTCGGAAGGATGGCGCCTCCGAGGGCCCCGATCTCGCCGATCATCGAGCCGGCGACGGCGGTGTTGTTGGGCCACCGCAGGGGAACGAGCTGGAAGAGGGCGCCGTTGCCGGCCCCAAGCGCCGCGAAGCACAGCATGAACAGGATCGTGGTCAATGCCAGCGACGGGGTCGCCGTCAGGGACAGGAGCGTGGCGATCGCCGCGAGCAGCACCACCGACAGCACGGCGATCCCGCCCATCCGATCGGCGAAGTAGCCGCCGACGATCCGAATCCCCGAGCCCATGAAGGCCGCCAGCATGGTCAGGCGCCCGGCCTCGACCTTCGTCACGGCGAACTGCTCGTAGAAAAAGTTCGGCAGGAATTCGACAGGCCGATGAAGCCCCCGAAGGGGATGACCTAAATCAACGAGAAACGCCCACCGTCCCTTGGGTAAAAGCCAGGAAACGTGTTCTTGAACGACTGGTGCTCCCAATCCGGCGGCTCCTTGGCGAGCACGATCATGATCGCCAGCGGCAGGAGCATGACGATGCCGGCGAAGGCGTAGGTGGTCCGCCAGCCATAGGCCTGCGCCAGCGGCGGGGCGAACAGCACGGCCAGCACGGTGCCGGAATTGCCGGCGCCCGCGATACCCATCGCCAAGCCCTTGTGCTCCGGTGGGAACCATCCGGATCCGAGGGACAGTGCGACGCCGAAGGACGCGCCGGCGATGCCCAGCAGGACGCCCATGGCGAGCACGTCGTTGTAGGACGAGACGAAGAGATATCCGTAGGCCATCGCCAGCATGATCACGCTCATCTCGGTGATCGCGGCATTCTTGCGGCCGATATACTGGGCCAGAATTCCAAGCGGGAAGCGCATCAGCGCCCCGGCGAGGATCGGAAGGGAGATCATGAAGCCGGTCTGGGCCGGCGTGAGCTTGAAGGTCTCGGTGATGAACGGGCCCATGGCGCCGTTCAGGACCCAGATGGCGAAGCAGAAGTCGAAATAGAGGAATGCCGCGAACAGCGTCGGGGGGTGACCCGACTTCATCACCGTTTTGAAGCTGGCCATAGCTGGTGCTCGTCGAAAGGAGGCGAACCGCTGCGCGGTCGCTCATGCCGGGGATCCGGACTCACACCGTCCGCTGTTTGGAGCGCCGTTGCTCCGCCGCCGCAGCAGGCGCGGCTGATCGAGCAATGCAGCATGCGTGCCACGTCGGGTTTGATGCGCGACGCGCCGATCGCCCCAAACGGGCGGGCCCGGGATCGTGTCGGAATCGATCCAGCCGCTGCCGTTCATCGAGGCAGGCCTGCCGAGTAAACGGGCGGCCGGACGGCGCCATCACGGATCGGTGAGCGCCGCAGCTCGTAATGGTTGCTGCATGCGCGCAACACAGGGGCGGAGAAACGGTCCGGAAGACCCAGTAAATTGCCTTCGATCACGGTCGGCAACTTGGCGGCAAAGCGTGAGTTTTGCTAAGCCCCGGGACGAGCTCCGCCGCGACTTCGTGCAGGCCCGCTCGATTGCGCGCCGCGGCAAGTCCCGGTGTCGCCTCCCGAGGAATTTCGATCCATGTCCGCCTCGATCCGTCGCCTTCTCCTGGCCGGCTTCACAGTCCTCGCCTTTGCCTCGACCGTTCACGCCCAGGGCCGCGGCCCGGTCGGCGATGCCGGCATCGACGGGTTCGGCGATGACGGCCAGCTCTATCAGGATCAGAGCGGTGCGCTCTATGTGCGTCGCGGCGGCCGCTACCTGCCCTATACGGGCCGCACGGATTTCGTGCGCCCCGCCCCAGCGGTCCAGGCGCCCGTTGCTCCGCCAGCCGCCAGCTTCGATCCCGACGCGACCGTCCCGGCCCGTCCGGGCGGGGCACCGCCCGCCGAAGGTCTTTCGCCCCTGGAAGCCGCGAAGGCGAAGGCCATCCTGCGCGCGCCCGACAACGAGCCGATCGATTACGCCAAGATCTATGGCCCGATCGCCGACGACGTGTTCCCGGTGCAGGCGTTCAACTACAAGAAAATGAACCCGGCCTTCTTGCGCCAGGAGATCGCCTATCACGGGCCCTACGAGCCGGGGACGATCATCGTCGACCCGCGGGCCCACCAACTGACCCTGGTGGAGGGCAACGGCCGGGCCCGCCGCTACGGCGTCGGTGTCGGCAAGCAAGGCTTCTCTTGGTCGGGCACCGCGACGGTCAATTCCAAGCAGGCCTGGCCGGACTGGTACCCGCCCAAGGAGATGATCGCCCGCAGCCCGAAGCTCGCGAGCGAGGTCGACAAGCTGCAGAGCGGCCTCGGCGTCTCGGGCGGCCTGCGCAATCCCCTCGGCGCCCGGGCCATGTACCTCTGGCAGGGCAACAAGGACACGCTGTTCCGCATCCACGGGACTCTGGAGCCCTTCTCCATCGGCAAGAGCGTGTCGTCGGGCTGCATCCGCATGATCAACCAAGACGCGATCGACCTGTTCAGCCGCGTCAATGTCGGCACCAAGGTGGTCGTGCTGAATTGATGCCCGGCTGAACCGCGATCAGCCGCGCCGCCGGTAGAACCGGCGGCAGCGGCCTGCGGCTTCAGGTCAAGCCGCGGCGGTGCTCGCCGAGGATTCGCCGGACCGTGCCGGCCTCGGAACGGTAGACCAGCGTCTCGGTCTGGATCCGGTCCGGTCGGAATCGGACGCCCCGCAGAAGCGCCCCGTCCGTGATGCCCGTGGCGGCCACGATGACGTCGCCGCTCGCGAGGTCGGTCAGATCGTATTTCCGGTCGAGATCCTCGATGCCCATCTCGGCGGCCCGGCGCCGCCGGTCGGGGGTGTCGAGGATCAGGCGTCCCTGCATCTGGCCGCCGATGCAGCGCATCGCCGCGGCGGCCAGGACGCCTTCGGGAGCCGCCCCGGTTCCGAGATAGATGTCGATGCCCGTCTCCTCGGGGCTCGCGGTGAAGATGATCCCCGCGATGTCGCCGTCCGAGATCAGGCGGACCGCCGCGCCGGCCGCCCGCACCTCGGCCACGAGGGCGGCGTGCCGGGGCCGGTCGAGGATCAGGGCCGTGATCTGCTTCGGCTCGACCCCCTTGGCCCGGGCCAGGGCAG
This sequence comes from Methylobacterium sp. B1, assembly GCF_000333255.1. Lineage (NCBI taxonomy): Bacteria > Pseudomonadati > Pseudomonadota > Alphaproteobacteria > Hyphomicrobiales > Methylobacteriaceae > Methylobacterium > Methylobacterium sp. B1. The sequence goes on from NZ_BACT01000040.1 coordinate 3,970, forward strand.
CAATGTTGTCGGTGGGACTGGCGTCGAGATCGACGAGACCCGGCGGATAGCCCGGCCCGATGGCGATCTTCTGCATGTAGACGTCGGGGGCCGCGAGGAGCGAGCCGCGCTCGGCCATCGCCATGACCGCGATCGCCCCGGGCATGTCCTTGGCGCAGAGGGTCGTTCCCTCCAGCGGATCCACCGCGATGTCGACCTCCGGCCCCTCGCCGAGACCGAGCTGCTCCCCGATGAACAACATCGGCGCCTGGTCGCGCTCCCCCTCGCCGATCACCACGGTTCCGCGGATGGGCAGGCTGTTCAGCTCGTCGCGCATCGCGTCGACCGCCGCCTGGTCCGCCGCCTTCTCGTCGCCCTGACCGCGCAATCGCGCGGCGGCGATGGCGGCGCGCTCCGTGACCCGGGCGAGTTCGAGGGCGAGCGTGCGCGGGACGCCGCGCGATGCCGACTTGGGGGCCTCAGCCATGGTTTCCTGCCTTTGTCCGAGCCCGATCTTGAGGTCGGATCCCGGGTGGACGCCGTCGAATGACGGCCGCCAAGCCTATACCCCTGTTCGCGGGCGCCCACTATCCTGCATCAAGGCCTCGCGGATCACCGTCCGGCATGCACTGTTATTCGCGCTCGATCCGGATCACCTGCGGCGGCTCCGCCAGCAGGCCGTCGGCGCCGATCGCGTCGAGGGCGTCCCGGATGTTACCCTCGGTCGCCGCGTAGGTGATCAGCACCAGCGGCACGGGCCGTCCGGAGCGGCCGTGCGGATCCGTCTCCGCGCCCTCGATGCGGCGTTGCAGGATGCTCTCCAGGGATATCTCCCGCTCGGCCATCCGCTGAGCGACACCCGCCGCGACGCCCGGGCGATCATGGACGGTGAGGCGGATGTAGTAGCCGCCCTCGTGCCGCTGCATCTCCACGCGCTCACTGGGGCGCATCGCGGCGGCCGGAATGCCGAAGGTCGGGCGGATCACGCCGCGCGCCACGTCGGCGATGTCGGCCACGACCGCGGAGGCCGTCGCCTCGCCGCCGGCACCGGGACCGATCAGCGTCAGCTCGCCCACCGCATCCGCGTCGATCGTCACGGCGTTGGTCACGCCCATGACCTGCGCGATCGCGGAGGATTTCGGCACCATCGTCGGGTGGACCCGCTGCTCGATGCCCGCCTCGGCCGCCTGCGCGACGCCGAGGAGCTTGATCCGGTAGCCGAGCTCGTCCGCCATGCGCAGGTCGAGAGGCTGCACCCGGGAGATGCCCTCCACCGACACGCCCTCGGCGTCGACTGCGGTCCCGAAGGCCAGGCTCGTCAGAATCGCGAGCTTGTGGGCCGTGTCGAAACCTTCGACGTCGAAGGTCGGATCGGCCTCGGCGTAGCCCAGGGCCTGCGCATCCTTCAGGCAGGCCTCGAAGGTCAGGCCCTCGCGCTCCATGCGGCTGAGGATGTAGTTGCAGGTGCCGTTGAGAATTCCGTAGACGCGGGAGATCGTGTTGCCCGGCAGGCCCTCGCGGAGGGTCTTGATAACCGGGATGCCGCCGGCCACCGCCGCCTCGAAGGCGAGGGCTACGCCCTTGTCCTCGGCGCGCGTGGCGAGGGCGGCACCGTGGCGGGCAAGCAGCGCCTTGTTGGCGGTCACCACCGGCTTGCCGGCATCCAGCGCCGCCTCGACCACCGCCTTGGCCGGTCCTTCGGCGCCGCCGATCAGCTCGACCACGCAGTCCACGGAACCGGACCGGGCGAGCGCCACCGGATCGTCGAACCATTCGATGCCGGCGAGGTCGAGGCCGCGGTCCCGGGTGCGGTCGCGCGAGGACACCGCCGTGACGCGGAGATCGAGGCCCGCGGCGGTGAAGGCGGCGCGGCGGCGCTCGACCATCCGGACCACGGACGCACCGACGGTCCCGAGTCCGGCGATCCCGAGGCGAAAGCTCACTGTCATGACCCCTTCCGTACCCGGGCGACCGTGATGGGCCGGGCGCCCGATGCGGCGCACTTCTGCAAGAATTCCGCACCGCCCGCAAGGAAACGGCCCCGGATCGCCGGACGGCTCACCCGGCGGACTCGCGGTGCCGCACCGCCGTCGCCACCAGGGCGTAGAGGATGACGGCGTTCAGCACGTGCCAGAGCGGATGGGTGCCGGTCGGCAGAAGCGTGCAGGCGGCCTGATCGGCGGTCCGCGCGGCGAGCGAGATCAGGAACAGGAGGCCGATCCCGGCGAGCCGCCGCCCAGTCCCGAGAAAGCGCTCCTCCGGCCGACGCGTGACCGCGCCCGCGATCCCGAACAGCGCCAGCAGGGCGGGCAGGTAGTCGACCGATCCGTTGGTGAGCCGCGCGACGTCGAGGCCGTAAAGCCCGTCGAGCACGGGCGTGAGGGCGAAGCCGAGGAGCGCGAAGCCCCCCGTCGCCGCAGCGACCCGGATCGGCGCCAGCCTCAGGAATCGCCGCAGGGCGAGCGCGAGATACGCGTAGATGAACAGGGCGATCGGGATCACGTCGGCCAGCATCGACCAGTAGACCGCCAGCGTGTGAAACAGGAACGAGCCGATGCCCACCACCGCGACCAGGGCGGATAGGGCGAGGCCGGCTCGGTCCGGCGGCTCGGCTGCGGAGGCGCGTCGTGCAGCAGCGGCAGCCGCCACGAGGAAAGCCGCGTTCGACAGGGCGTTGGCCGGCTCGGCCCAGAATTGCGGACCGCCGCGCTCGCAATAGGCTCTCACCGGCTCGAACCAGTCCATCCGCCGACCCTAGATCCCCGTCCTTGCGCCGGGATGGCCTTGTCAGCGCGACGCGAAGCGCGGATGACGGCCCGGCGGCGACCGGAAGCGAGGCGATGCGGATCACCACCTGGAACGTCAATTCGATCAAGCAGCGGCTCCCGCATCTTCTCGCGTTCCTCGAGGAGGCGCGGCCCGACGTGGTCTGCCTGCAGGAACTCAAGTGCCAGGACGAGGCCTTCCCGCGGGCCGACATCGAGGCGGCGTGCTACACGGTCGAGACGCTGGGCCAGAAGGCCTATAACGGCGTGGCGCTCCTCGTCCGGGAACCGCTCACCCTCTCCGAGATCCGGCGCGGGCTTCCGGGCGATGCGTCGGACGAGCAGGCCCGCTACATCGAGGCGCTCATCTCCGGCGCGGAGACGCACCCGGTCCGCGTGGCGTCGATCTATCTGCCGAACGGCAATCCGGTGGACAGCCCGAAATATGCCTACAAGCTCGCCTTCATGGAGCGGCTGCGGCTCCACGCCCGGGCACTCCTGCAGGACGAGATCGCGGTGGTGCTGGCGGGCGACTACAACGTCATCCCGGAACCTGCCGACGCGGCCGATCCGGAGGCTTGGCGCTCCGACGCGCTCTTTCTCGGGACGACCCGCGCGGCGTTCCGGGCGCTTCTCGCCGAGGGCTATACCGATGCGCTGCGCGCCTGCGACCCGCGCGATGGGCTCTACACCTTCTGGGATTACCAGGCCGGTTGCTGGCAGCGAAATGCCGGGATCCGCATCGATCACGTGCTGCTGTCGCCCCAGGCCGGCGACCGCCTGGTCTCGGCCTCGGTCCAGAAGCATCTGCGCGGGCTCGATAAGCCGTCGGATCATGTGCCGGTGACGGTGGAACTGACGGCCGGCTGAAAAGATAACCCATGTTGGCGGGCGCAGCGACCAGTCCGGTCGCCGCCCGTCTTTCAGCTCAGGAGCCACGCTTGATCGTCTACGGTACCGGCTATTCGCCCTACGTCCGCAAGGTCCTGGTCTCGCTTGCCGAGAAGGGCATCGCCTACGAGCACAGGCCTGTGATGTTCCACGCGCCGGATGCCGACTTCCAGGCGGCGAGCCCGCTCGGGAAGATCCCAGCCATCGAGGACGACGGTTTCCGCCTTGCCGATTCCTCGGCGATCCTCTGGTATCTGGAGCGAAAGCACCCGACGCCGGCCCTCGTTCCGACCGAACCGAAGGCGCTCGGCCGCGCCGTCTGGTTCGACAAGTTCGGCGACACCGAACTGTTCGCGAAGCTGATCGTGCCTTTCGTCCAGCGGGTGCTGAAACCCAACATGATGAAGCAGCCGACCGACGAAGGTGCGGTCGCCCAGGCGCTCGACACGGACCTGCCGCCGCTGTTCGACTATCTGGAGCGCGAGATCTCGGGCCCGTATCTGGTCGGTGACGCGTTCAGCATCGCCGACATCTCCGTCGCGACCAGCTTCTACAATCTGCACTTGGCGCAGGCGAAGGTCGATGCCGACCGCTGGCCCAAGCTTGCGGCCTATGTCGACGCCACGCTGGCGCGGCCGTCGTTCAAGGCCGCCCTCGAGGCCAAGAAGGGCTGAACCGGCCGGGCGATCCGGCGGCGGCGCTCAGCGCCGCCGCCGGATCGAGCCCACGGTTTGCAGTTGCGTTTGCGCCTCGGCGCGGTCGTCCTCGCTCGCGGCCGCCCAATTCTTGTCGTAGAGCGCGACGATCCAATCGTCCTTCCGCGCTTCGGCCCCTTCCCGCGCGAGGGAAAGCCACATCAGGCCCCTCACCCGCTGGATCGGGATCCCGCCGAGACCGTTGACCAGCATGTCCCCGAGCAGTGCCTGCGCCGGATGGTGGCCCTTCTCGGCGGCGAGGTTGAACCAGCGCGCCGCCTGCTTCGGATCGGCCTCGACGCCCGTGCCGTCGAGGTAGAGCCGGGCGAGATTGTACTGCGCGTTGGGATCTCCGTAGTACGACGCGGCGTAGTTGAACATGTCGTAAGCGCGTTCGGGATTCGGGCGCACGTAGGTGCCCTTGATCCCTTCCAGGAAGTAGGTGCCCAGAGCCGTGAAGGCGCTGCCCAGAACCGCCGAGTTCTGCGGGTCGGGGCCGTCATCGGTGCTGGCATCGGCGATCCGGGAGAAGAACTCGAACGCCTTCAAGTCGTCATGGGGCACGCCGTCGCCGTCGGCATACATCCGGCCGAGCTTCCATAGAGCCAGGGCGTGGCCCTGGCCGGCCGCGTATTCGAGGGCGCGGGCCGCGCCCTGCTTGTCGCCGGCATTGTACTCCCGCATGCCGGCCCGGAGCGCGTCCTTGGCCGAGCGATAGCTCTTGTCGGCGACCGGCACCTGAACGGGCGTGCGGACATTGGCGTCGAGCGCACGCGAGGTCTCGACCGGGAGCGCAAGCAAAGCGAGCGCCCAGGTCGCGACGGCGAGGCCGCGGGCGAACCGGAACCGACCGGGATCGGCCCCGACCGGCGCCCTGCGCCGGCTGAGGTCAGTCCTAGACGTCCGCATAGCTCTGCGTCTCCTTGGCACCTCCCGGATGGGTCACGGCGCCGTAAAGCGCCGGGCCGACGCCTTGCGCGTATTTCCAGAGGTAGCCGGAGGTCGCGGAGTTCGGACGCGGCGTCCAGGCCTTCCGCCGCTCGGCGAGTTCCTCGTCCGAGAGAGCGACGCTGAGCGTGCCCTGGATGGCATCGAGGGTGATGACGTCGCCGTCGCGGATCAGGCCGATCGGACCGCCCACGGCGGCTTCGGGTCCCACATGGCCGACGCAGAAGCCGCGTGTCGCGCCCGAGAAACGCCCGTCGGTGATCAGCGCCACCTTGTCGCCCATGCCCTGCCCGTAGAGCGCCGCGGTGGTCGACAGCATCTCGCGCATGCCGGGACCGCCCCGGGGCCCCTCGTAGCGGATGACGAGAACCTCACCTTCCTTGTAGCTACGCGACTGCACGGCCGCGAAGCAGGCCTCCTCGCCGTCGAACACCCGGGCCGGGCCGGTGAAGACCTGCTTCTCGGCCGGGATGCCGGCGACCTTCACGATCGCGCCCTCGGGGGCGAGGTTGCCCTTCAGGCCCACGACGCCCCCGGTCGGGGTGATCGGCCGGTTGGCCGGGTAGACGACGTCCTGGTCCGGGTTCCAGGTCACCCGGTCCATGTTCTCGGCGATGGTGCGGCCGGTGACCGTCATGCAGTCGCCGTGCATGAAGCCGTGGTCAAGGAGCGTCTTCATCAGCAGCGGGATGCCGCCGACCTCGAACATGTCCTTGGCGACGTAGCGCCCGCCGGGCTTCAGGTCGGCGATGTAGGGCGTGCGGCGGAAGATCTCCGCCACGTCGAACAGCGTGAATTCGATGCCGCATTCATGCGCGATGGCCGGCAGGTGCAGGGCGGCATTCGTGGAGCCGCCGGAGGCGGCCACTACGGTGGCGGCGTTCTCCAGCGCCTTGCGGGTGACGATGTCCCGCGGGCGGATCCGATTCGCGAGAAGCTCCATCACCTTCTCGCCGGCGGTGGCGCAGAACTTGTCGCGGATCTCGTACGGGGCCGGGGCGCCGGCCGAGTAAGGCAGCGCGAGGCCGATCGCCTCGGAGACGGTTGCCATCGTGTTGGCGGTGAACTGCGCGCCGCAGGCGCCGGCCGACGGACAGGCGACCTGCTCCAGCTCGTCCAGATCCTCCAGGCTCATGTCGCCGACGGCGAACTTGCCGACAGCCTCGAATAGATCCTGG
>NZ_BACT01000039.1:0-8393 GCF_000333255.1 Methylobacterium sp. B1
CGGTGGACAGGCGCGAATTGGCCCGGCCGCCGGGCCGGTGTCGGATAGGCGGAAGTCGGGATGCCCTTGACCGGCACCGAGCGGCCGCCGCGGCGGGCCGAGCCCGCCACGATCGCCTCGGCGAAGCCGCACCATGTGGTGTCGCCGGCGTTCACGCAGTGAAACGTGCCGGTGGGAGCGTCCGCCTCCCCGGCCATGCGCTGCGCGATCGTCGCGAGGGCGGCGGCGAGGTCGGTGGCCGAGGTCGGGCAACCGTGCTGGTCGTCGACGACGGTCAGGGCATCGCGCTCGGCCGCGAGCCGCAGCATCGTCTTGACGAAGTTGCCCCTGTGCGGGCTCACCACCCAGGCGGTGCGGACGACGGCGTGGCGCGGGTTGCCGGTGCGCACTGCCAGCTCGCCGGCGGCCTTGCTGGCGCCGTAGACGCTCTGCGGATCGATCGGCGCGTCGGGCGCGTAGGCCCCGTCGGGCTTCGTGCCGGCGAAGACGTAGTCGGTCGAGACGTGGACCAGCGGGATGGATTGCGCTGCCGTGGCGGCCGCCAGGATCGCCGGCGCGAGCGCGTTGAGGCGCCACGCCGCGACCACATCGGACTCGGCCTTGTCGACGGCCGTGTAGGCGGCGGTGTTGATCACCGCCCGGTAGTCGCGCGCGGCGAGCGCCGCCGCGACGGCGTCCGCGTCGGTGATGTCGAGATCCGCGCGGCCCGGTGCGTGCACGCGGACGCCGTCCGGCCAGGACAGGGCCTGCAGCTCGGTGCCGACCTGGCCCGCGCCGCCGAGGACGAGGATGTCCATCAGCCGTTCAGTCCCAGGCGCTCGCCCTTGTACCGGCCCTCGCGGATCGGGCGCCACCAGCCCTCGTTGGCGAGGTACCAAGCGACGGTCTCCTCCAGCGCCTGCTCGAAGGTCTTCTGCGGGCGCCAGCCGAGTTCGGCCTCGGCCTTGGTGCAGTCGATGGCGTAGCGCCGGTCATGGCCCGGGCGGTCGGCCACGAAGCTGATCAACTGCTCGTGCGGGGCGTTCTGCGGACGCAGCCGGTCGAAGGCCGCGCACAGCGCCTTCACCACCGCGAGGTTGTTGCGCACCGCCCGGCCGCCGAGCAGGTAGGTCTCGCCGATCCGGCCGCGCTCCAGCACGGCGACGAGGCCCTTGGCGTGATCCTCCACGTGGATCCAGTCGCGCTCGTTCAGGCCGTCGCCGTAGACCGGCAGCTTCTTCCCCTCCAGGGCGTTCAGGATCATCAGCGGGATCAGCTTCTCAGGGAAGTGCCGCGGCCCGTAATTGTTCGAGCAGTTGGTCACCAGCACCGGCAGGCCGTAGGTCTCGTGCCAGGCGCGGGCGAGGTGGTCGGAGGCCGCCTTCGAGGCCGAGTAGGGCGAGCGCGGATCGTAGCGGCTCTCCTCGGTGAAGAACGCGTCCGGCGGCAGCGAGCCGTAGACCTCGTCGGTGGAGACGTGGAGGAACCGGAAGCTCTTTTTGTCCGCCTCCGGCAGGGCTTCGTAATAGCCCCGCGCCCCATCCAGCATGGTCTGCGTGCCGATGACGTTGGTGCGCACGAAGGCGCCCGGATCGGTGATCGAGCGGTCGACGTGGCTCTCGGCGGCCAGATGCATCACCGCCTGCGGCTTGAAGTCGGCGAAGGCCTTCTGCACGGCGGCGCGGTCGCAGATGTCGGCCTCGACCAGGCGATGGCGCGGGTCGTCGGCGAGCGGCGCCAGCGAGACCGGGTTGGCCGCATAGGTCATCGCGTCGAGGGTGCAGACGTCGTGGCCGAGATCGTTGACGAGGTGCAGCACCAGCGCCGAGCCGATGAAGCCGCAGCCTCCGGTCACCAGGATGCGCATGGCGTGTCACCTCTTCGGATAGGTCAGAAACGGAATAGCCGGGCAGCGTAAGACTGGCCGGCGTGACGAAATTGCGGCCGGGCCGCGCGGCTCAGAAGACTTGGCCGAGATCGGCGAGGCGCGGGGCGCGGCGATCCTTGTCGGACAGGATCGCCGCCTCGCCCGAGACCGGCCACGGGATCCCGACTTCGGGATCGTTCCAGGCGAGCGCCCGGTCGTGCTCGGGGCTGTAGTATTCGTCGACCTTGTAGGCGACCATGACGTCGGGGGTCAGGGTGCAGAAGCCGTGGGCGAAGCCGTGCGGGATGTAGAGCTGATCGCCCGTCTCGGCGTCGAGGGTGACGGCGACGTATTTTCCGTAGGTCGGCGACCCGCTGCGGATGTCGACCGCGACGTCGAGGATCGCGCCCTGGAGCACGCGGATCAGCTTGGCCTGGGCCCGGGGCGCGATCTGGAAGTGCAGCCCGCGGATCGTGCCCTGCGGCGCCGAGAAGGACTGGTTGTCCTGTACGAACGGCGTCGTGATGCCGACCCGCGCCAGGGCGTCGGCCCGGAACGTCTCGGAGAACCAGCCCCGCGTGTCGCCGAAGCGCTTCACCGCGATGCGCTTCACGTCCGGGATCTCGGTCTCGATGACGTCCATGCCAGCGCCCTTCTTGCGGATCCCGTCGCGAGGTCCAGCGGACGTCTCCGCATCGGTCGTTCCGGGCCGCGCGCCCGCCTTGCCGACCACAACCTCGGTGATGCCCCGCGACTTCCGGTCATTCGCCGTCCGTGTCAAGGCGTGCCCGCTGCGGTGGCGTGCGTGCGAGGAGCCGATGACGGCCGGACCGGGATCCGCGGTGGAGACCCTGCTGCGGGCCCAAATGGCCGATCCGGCCTGCACGTGGAGCCTCGGCAGCTACGGAGCCGGCGCCGTCTTCGCGCGGGACCCTGACGAGGCGGCCCGGCCCCTCGAGAATGGGGGGATCGGCATCGTCACGGTCCGGGGCGCCCTCGCCCTCGTGGTGCCGCCGGATCTCAGGCCGTTCGCCTACGAGACCGGTTTCAACGACGGCTGGAGCCAAGCGGTCGCGCTCTGCCTCCCCGAAGCGGCCTGTGCCATGGGCGGGCGCACCGTACTGACCGAGCTGGGGCCCGATGCGGCGGCAATCCGGCCGCAGGACCGCGCCGCGTCCCTGTTCGACCTCGGCCTCGGCCTGCGCGCCGTGGATGCCTGCCTGCGGGTGGCCGATCCCGAAGGCATCGGTAGGCTTCGGGCGCTGGCGGGCCGGCCGCTCCTGGCGTCCGGCGATGCGGGAATCCTGCGGTCGCTCGCGGCGCACCTGGACCGGGTCTTCATCACGCGCTGCGGGCGCATCGAGGTCTTCGCCCCGGGGCCCGATCCGGCCGAAGCGGGGTCCGGACCGCAGAGCCACGTCCTGCCGCAGCTGCTGCGGCTCGGACGGACCCATGCGGCCACCGCGCCGATCCCGCAGGGCTGGGTGCCCTGCGGCGCGCTCCATCCGGCGCATCCGGCCCGGGACCGGCCCGGTCGGCCGATCCCGTTCGATGCCGGACGCCACGCGGCGTTCGCGCTGGTGCTCGACGCCTGGGGCGATCCCGCGCTGGTCGCCCTGCGCCGCACGATCCTGGCCGGGCAGGATCCCGACCCGTCGCACGTCGACGGACGGTTCGCCCGCCTGGCGGTCCGAGCGGCGCGCGCCCAGCGGAGGGCCATGGCCGGCTGAGCGGGACGTCACAGGTCCGGCGGCGCCGGCACGAAGGGCGGCGCCAGCTCGGGATGGCCGCCGGCCGGCATCCACGCTCCCCCGAGCGGATGGATCGGCGTGTCCGCCCGCAGGGCGCCCGAACGCGCCATGCCGACGAGCGCGGAGAGCGGGAACGGCCCCGTCACCGCGTCGCGATAGAGATAGAACCGCATCGCCGTCTCCTCCGGCGGGGCCGGCGGCGTCCGATCCACCAGGCGCAGCAGGGCGTCGGTCGCGAAGGCCGCCGGATCGACGGTCGGGAGGTGACGCTCGGCCTCGCCCCGGGCGACCCCGAAGAAGGCCGCGACCTTGTCGAGGCCGGCCTGAGCAGCGGCTTCCTCGAAGTCCAGACTCCCGCGTGTGGCGAGCACGGCTCGACTCAGCGCCGAGTAGTTCAGCGAGAACAGGGCCGTCATGGCGGTGCGGTCCGGGCCCGGCGGCGCCTCTCTGCGCATCTTGTGCAGGATGCGCGGCGACGTGCGCCCGGGAACCTGACCGTCCTGGTCGAAGGTCCCGATCGCGATCGTGCCCTCCGGCACGCGGATGGCGGCCGCCAGTGCCTCGACGAAGGGCCGGAATTGCGAGCCCTCGGCGCTCAGGAACGGCTCCATCCATCCGGAATCCTGAATGAGCACGAGCTGATGGGCGGCGGCCTGGACCGGGGGCGACCAGAGGACGACCAGCGCGAGCGCCGCGCGGGTCGGAAGCGACCTCAGGCCGTCTGATGCCGCAGCGCGTGGCAGCTGCGCCCGGACCGGGTCCAGAGGTACAGCGCGTTGTCGTGCAGGAGCGCGTCGGCGTCGCCGCGTGACGCCACCTCCAGGGTGATCGGAAGGCGGTGGAGGCCAACCCCGTGGGCGTGGTGCAGGACGTGGCCGATCACCGGTTCGCGGAGAGCGGCGCCCTTGAGGAATCCGGCGCGCGGAGCGTCGATGTCCACGGCGAGGAGCACGGTATCGCGGGGCAAGGCCAGCAGCGGAACGAGGAGAGCGCCCGCATGCGCTCCGAGCGTGAGCGTCTCGGCCGGCGGCTGCCAGGGCAGGTCGAAGCGGTCCGCGCCCCAGTAGGCACGGGTCCGGCGGCGAGGCGCGGCCCGTCGAGGGGGCGGAGCGTCCGGTCCGGCGTCACTGCGGCGAGGTGGCAGCGACCCTCCAGGATGCCGAGCTGGTGGTGCTGGTCGGCCCGGTCGCGCCACGGCGCCTGCGCGGTGATCGGCGCGAAGCCGTCCGGCCAAGCGACGAAAGCCGCGCCTGCGCCGCCCGCCCGGAACGCGACGAACCCGTCGGGTCCAGTCCAGAACATGTCGCCCAGGCGGTTTGTCCAGGGACCTGAGAACCGGCTTCCGGACGCGGATCTGTCGAGGTCCAGCAGGGCGAGGGCATCCGAGCCGACCGTGCCGCGGCACAGGATGAGCCGCCCGTCCCGTTCGGCCAGGGCGAGGAGGTCGATCCCGTCCCAGCCCGGAGCGGAGAGAAAGCGCAGGCGCGGCAGGCCCGCTTCGCCGGAGGCGAGGCGGAGACCGAGTTGCGGAAGTCCTGCCGAGACCAGCGCGTCGGCGGTGGTGTAGGCGATCCCCGCGGGAGACGCCGTCGGCGTGGTTCGCGGTGCAGCGGCGGGCAGACGGCCTGGCGGCAGGAACGTCCGGCCGTCCCAGGTGTCCAAGGCGCCCAGGTTTTCCTGAAACAGGTGGAGCGCGGCCGGGCGCCCGGCCCGGAGCAGCACCGGCACGCCGCTCGGCAGGGGAAGCTCGGTCAAGCTGCCGCGGTCGATCTCGAGCGTGGCCGGCTCCTCGGCGGTTGCGGGGTTGCGCAGGATCTCGCCGGTTGCCGGTGCGTGGGTGAAACGCGCTGGATAGGGGCGGGCTTGGGTGTCCCGCCGGATGCCGAGCTGGGCGATCCGCGCGTCATCGGCGGCGATGCGGATTTCGTTTATCTCGGCCGCCACCGGTACCCCGCCCCGGAAATGCCAGAGCTGACGGCCAGACAGGTTCGTCACATGCGGATCGGGATCGACCGGCCAGATCCCGTGGCATTCGGAAGCGTGCGCATTCCGCGCTGGCGCGGAGATGATCCGCGGCTGTGAGAAAGATCCATCGGCGCTCAACGGCCCTGTTCCGCAGATGCAACACAGGGCTGATCGTTTCCGATTCTCCGCGCGATGGGAAGAGCACTGTCGAGCGGCGTCCCCCGTCTTGCGCTGATCTTGTCAGGGAATGCCAATGATCTTGTGGGTTTGCAGCGACAGCCGCCAGCGGGCATCGCGGCGGCAATAGGCGATCGCCGCCTCCGTGCTGGCGGCGCGGTCCGGCCCGTCCATGGGCTGGAGGAAGCGGTGCTGGAATGCGAGCCCGACGAAAGCCGCCGGATCGGCGTCCGCCTGCGGATAGACGAGCTTCAGTTCATGGCCGGAGGTCTGCGCCAGGGCGTTGCTTCCCTTGGGGCTGACGCAGATCCAGTCGATACCGGGCGGCGCGGGCAAAGTCCCATTGGTTTCGATCGCGATCTCGAACCCGGCCGCGTGGACGGCCTCGATCAGGGGCGTGTCGAGCTGGAGCAGCGGCTCGCCGCCGGTGAAGACGACGTAGCGGTTCTCGGCGCCTCCCGCCCAGGTGGCGGCGATCGCGTCGGCGAGCGCCGCCGCATCCGTGAAGCGGCCGCCGCCCTCCCCGTCCATCCCGATGAAATCCGTGTCGCAGAATCGGCAGGCCGCTGACGCGCGGTCGGCTTCGCGACCGGACCACAGGTTGCAGCCGGCGAAGCGGCAGAACACGGCGGCGCGGCCGGCCTGGGCGCCCTCACCCTGAAGTGTGTGGAAAATCTCCTTGACCGCGTAAGCCACAACTGTCCCAGTCACGTCCGCGCGCGGTCCGCTCCGCGCTCTGACTGCACATAAGCCGTGCCTGTCCGGTGGGCCACCGACAACCGCGCCGAGCAGACGCGCGGTGCGATCTCGCCTTGCTCTTGCCATGGTGGACTCGTTCATGCCGAGATGCAGTCCGGCGACCGCTTTCGGCCGGCCGGGTTGCGCCGCTCTCCGGCTGGCCGGCCGGAAAACCGACGCCCCGCGGCGTCGACCAGGCGATCCTCTGATGAGTCGGGCTCGAATGTCCTCTTCTCTCTACCGACGCGTCACCGTCGGGTTTGCGGCGCTGACGGGTCTGCTCGGGGCGGGCCTGATCGGGATCGGCGCCGCGAATGCCGTGACGGTGCCGATCCTCGTGGCGGACGTGGATTCCGGCAAGGTGATCTACGCGCAGGCGCCGACCGATCCCTGGTATCCGGCCTCGATCACCAAGCTGATGACCACCTACGTCGCCCTGGATCTCGTGCGGCAGGGCAAGGTCTCGCTCGACTCGATGATCACCATCTCGGCCGCCGCCGCCGCCGAGCCGCCCTCGAAGATGGGCTTCAAGCCGGGGACACAGCTCACCCTCGACAACGCCCTGAAGATCATCATGGTCAAGTCGGCGAACGACGTCGCCTACGCGATCGGCGAGTCGCTCGGCGGCACCGTCGACAACTTCGCCGCACTGATGAACGAGACTGCCCAGCGGATCGGCATGCATGACAGCCGCTGGTACAATCCCAACGGCTTGCCCGATCCGCGGCAATGGACCTCCGCCCGCGACATGGCGGTTCTCGCCCGGTCTCTGATCCGCGATTTCCCGGATTCCCACGACCTGTTCTCGATCTCGGCGATCCAGTTCGGCCGCGCCGTGATGGCGAACCACAACGGGCTGCTCGGACGCTATCCCGGCACGGATGGCATGAAGACCGGCTTCATCTGCTCGGGCGGCTTCAACGTGGTGGCGACCGCCACGCGCAACGGTCGGCGGATCGTCACCATCGTGATGGGGCAGCCGAGCCCGCGCGAGCGCGACGTGAAGGCCGCCGACCTGTTCGACTACGCCTTCGGCCAGAGCGCCGGCTGGACGAGCCCGACCCTCGACGCGCTCCCGGCCTCGGCCTTGTCCGCGCCGCCGGACATGCGCCCCTTCATCTGCGGCGGCAAGAAGCCGCCGGCCATCGAGGACGGGGCCGGCGCACTGAGCGCTCCCGGTTCCGCCGCGCAACTGATCGGCGGCTCGGCGGCGAATTCGCCGGCGCTGGCGCTGGCCGCCTTCTCCAATCCTGCCCTGCGGGCCCGCTCCCTGCCGCCGCGGGCGCCGCTTCAGCCGATCGCCGTCTGGATCGGCCGCAACCCGGCGGAAGGCCAGAACATCCTCGACGCGCAGGAGGCCGAGCAGAAGGCCGCCGCCGCCAACACCCGCGCCGCCAAGCTCGAGGCCGCCAAGGCCAAGCGCGCGGCGGCCCTTGAGGCAGCCAAGCAGGCCCAGGCGGCCCGGCTCGAACGCGCCCAGGCCGCGAAGGCCGCCGCCAAGACGGCCCCGAAGGTCGCCGCGAAGCCGGGTCACGGCGTGCCGCGGAACGCGAGCGCCTACACGGCCGACGAGACGCCCGGGATGCCCGAGGCCAAGCCCGGCAAGGGCCTGACCAAGTCCGCGCCGAAGGCCGCCGCCCACAGGTCCGGGTCGACCAAGGGCGAGACCAAGCCCGATGCCAAGCCCGATGCCAAGGCGGCGGCCAAGGCGCCGGCCAGGAAGCCGGCCGCCAAGAAGGCCGCGGCGGACGAGTAGGCCATCGCGGGTGTCCGGCGTGGCGCCGCGTTGCCGCGGAGCCCGACGCACCCCACTTCGCCGCCTATGTCAGACACCATCGTGCCCGCTCCGGACCCGCGTCGCCCGGAGCCCATCCCGCTGACCGTGCTCACCGGCTTCCTCGGCGCCGGAAAGACCA
>NZ_BACT01000038.1:0-1430 GCF_000333255.1 Methylobacterium sp. B1
GAGGGGCGGCGGCGACGCGCGTCTGGATCGGTCCGGACGGTCCGGCTCTCGGCGGGCCTGCCACGCGCCGACACGATCCTCAGGATCGTGAGCGCGCTTCGACGCGCCGTCCTGGTTCGGTGTAGCGCTCGAAGGTGTTGCCGGGGATGTGGTTGATGAAGATCGTGATCAGGGCGAAGCCGCGCCAGAAGTCGATCGCGTTGGGGTCCCGCATCGTCGCGGCGGCTCCGGGTTTCGACGCTTCAGAATGTCGGCTGCGGGAACGCGGCTCCTGATACGGCGCCGCATCGGTTCTGCAAAGGCGAACAAAGGTAGGGATCGGCCCGTGGGGTCGAACCGGATGGTCACACCCGCGTTATGGCCCGGCACGGAGTTCCAGACAGATGACCCGACCGCTCACCACCCTCGGCCTCGCGATCTTCCTGCCAATCCTGGCGGCCAGCGCCGCGGCGGCGCAGGCTCAGACCGGCACCGGCGGCGGTCCCGCCTCGACGGCGACCGCGCCGAACACCTCCTCCCTCGGCCGTGTGATGCCGCCGAGCCGGGGGGCCGGCGCGGCGACGCCCGACGACCGGCGCACGCTCACGCCGAACGAGGCGCAGAACGATCGGATCATGCGGGGCATCTGCATCGGATGCGCTCCGAAATAGGAGGCGCATCCGACCGAGGGCACGCCGGCTACTTGCCGCGACGCAGCCGCAGGTCGTCCTCGCTCTCGCGGGCGAGCCGCAGCAGGTTCTGCCCGTAGGCGGTCTTGGCGAACATCTCGCCCCGGGCCACGAGCTGGTCGCGGGAGATGAAGTGCTGGAGGTAGGCGATCTCTTCCAGGCAGGCGACCTGCAGGCCCTGGCGGTGCTGCAGGGTGCGGACGAACTCGCTCGCCTCCAGCAGGCTGTCGTGGGTCCCGGTGTCGAGCCACGCATAGCCGCGCGACATGCGCTCCACGTGCAGTTGCCCGCGTTGCAGGTAGGCCTCGTTGACGCTGGTGATCTCCAGCTCGCCGCGGGCCGAGGGCTTCACGTCGGCGGCGATGTCGAGCACCTGATTGTCGTAGAAGTACAGGCCGGTTACCGCCCAGGTGGATTCCGGGTTCTGCGGCTTCTCGACGATCTTGGTCGGGCGGCCCGCCTTGTCGAGGTTGACCACGCCGTAAGCCTGCGGGTTGTCGACGTGGTAGGCGAAGACGGTCGCGCCCTGCTTGCGCGCGGCGGCGCGATCCAAGAGTTCGCCCATGCCGGCGCCGAAGAACAGGTTGTCGCCGAGGATCAGCGCCACGTCGTCGTCGCCCACGAAGTCGCGCCCGATGACGAAGGCCTGGGCGAGGCCTTTCGGCCGCGGCTGCAGCGCGTANGAGAATTTCAGCCCGAACTGCTCGCCGGTGCCGAACAGGCGCTTGTAATTGTCGAGGTGCTCCGGCGACGAGATGATCA
>NZ_BACT01000037.1:0-4180 GCF_000333255.1 Methylobacterium sp. B1
TCCAGTGCGGAGGCCCCAGCACCGCGAAGGCGAGGCCGAGAGCCGCGACGCGCCAAGCGATACCGAGGCGGCTCACGGCGTCACAGATCGGCGCTCATCGTCAGCGCAGTCGCACGGCTGCCGTCGGCCTTGAGATAGTAGCCGGTGCGCGAGCCCACCTGTCGGAAGCCGTGGCGCGCGTAGAGCCGCAGGGCGGGGGCGTTGCCCTCGTCGACCTCCAGATGCACCCGGGCGACCCCGGCGAGGGCGAGGCTCGACAGGTGCTCGCGGAGCAGCTTGCGGCTGTGGCCGCCGCCGCGCAGCGCCGGGGACAGGACCACCGTCAGGATCTCCGCCTCGTCGGCCGCCCGGCGCGAGAGCACGAAGCCGTGGAGCGTGCCCGCACGCCACAGGGCGTGCGCCTGGGTCGAACGCTCGCAGAGCATGCGCTCGAATTCGTGGGCCTCCCAGGGCCGCGCGAAGGCGGTCGCGTGGAGCCGGGCGAGGGCAGGGGCCTGCGCCGCGTCGCGGAGCGGGGCGACGTAAGGCTCCGGGGTCAGCGCGTCCCACCACGCGAACCACCAGTCGAAGGGCCAGAAAGGCAGCGGGCGGGTCATCGCCGTGCGATCCGCGCATGATCCTGCGGCCGGGCATCCGGCCCGCGCAGGTAGAGAGGCCGTGCCAGCGCCTGCGCCGGGTCTGCGACGAGACCGAGGGAGGCCACCGACGCGATATCCGGGCCGGATACGTTGGCGACGCGCGCCGCGACGCCGTGTTCGGCGAGCGCCGTGGCCAGCATCGGTGCACCGGAGCCCGTGAGCACCACCGGGCCGGAACCCAGCTGCTCGGCCGCCGCCTCGACGGCGAGGTGCGCGGGGGCGAGGCCGTCGCCGGGACCGAGGGCCTGGACGTAGACGGCGCCGTGGCGGGCATCGATCACCGCCGCGATCGTGCCCTCGACGGTCTCCGCCAGGAGGGGAGCGAGGAGAGCCGAGAGGGTGCCGACGCCGACGACCGGCTTTCCGGTGGCGAGTCCGATGGCCCGCGCCGCCGACAGGCCGACCCGCAGCCCGGTGTAGCTGCCCGGCCCGACCGTCACGGCGACGCGGTCGATCGCCTCAAATCCGCCCTCGACCCGGGCGATTACCCGCTCGATCAGCGGCAGCAGGGATTCTGCGTGGCCGCGCGCCATCGGCAGCGCCTCGGCGGCGAGGGGCGCCTCGGACTCCTCCGCCATGACGCAGGCGGCGCAGGTGTCCAGCGCTGTGTCGATGGCCAGGATACGCACGCTCACTCCCACAGGACGGTCCGAACCGGCCGCTTCCTCCTGCGTCACGACGGACGCGAAGAGTCTCAAGCGTTAGAGCAAAACCGCCGCTTCGTCAGCGGCGGGGGAGACCGAGCCAGCTCTTCGGCGGTCGAGTGTTGCCGGCTTGCGCCGCTCGGCCTGCATACTGGGAGGCCCCAAGGCCGCACCAAGGTCGGACGCCTTCGCTCGGCGCGCGGCCGCGGCACGGATCACGCCCTATGGCGCCGGCGACGACGCGCGTCACCCGCTTGAAACGCAGCGTCGACGGCCTTGGGAAAGCTCGAGGGCGATGCCGGCCGGCAGGATCCTCGAGCTATACCGCGGAAAAGGATCTTCAGATCGCCTGGACTTCGCGGATCTCCGGCAGGAAGTGCCGGAACAGGTTCTGCACGCCGTGCCGCAGGGTCGCCGTGGAAGACGGACAGCCCGAGCAGGCGCCCTTCATTTCCAGGTAGACCACGCCCTCCTTGTAGCCGCGGAAGGTGATGTCGCCGCCGTCGCCCGCCACCGCCGGGCGCACCCGGGTCTCGAGCAGGTCCTTGATGGTCACGACGGTGTCGTGGTCGGCCTCGTCGTAGAACTCGTCGCTGGGCTCGATCTCGCCGTGGCTGCCCTCGGCCATCACGGGCACGCCGGACTGGAAGTGCTCCATGATCGCACCGAGCACCGCCGGCTTCACCTGCGCCCATTCCGAGCCGTCCTCGGCCTTGGTCACGGAGATGAAGTCGTGCCCGAAATAGACGCCCGCCACACCCGGGACGGTGAACAGCGCCGCAGCCAGGGGCGAGCGGGCGGCGGCCTCGGGATCCCGCGCCTCGAAGGTCGATTCCGGAAGGACGACACGGCCGGGCAGAAACTTCAGGGTGGCCGGGTTCGGCGTGGCTTCGGTCTGGATGAACATGGTGGGATCACTCCGCTGCGCCGGTTCAAGGCCGGCCGGGACAGGCGCCGCGAGGCACCGCCTTCCATGTGGACCGGCAAGCGGATTTTCTCAACCGGTCGTGGCGTCCGCGCCCATCGACGAGAGTGGACATTCCTGCAGCGGCGCGACAGGACGGGCGGAATCGGGATGCCAGAGGAGCCGGCAGTGGACGTGACCGCGGACCAGACCCTCGCGCAGGAATTGCTGAAGGATCTGCGCGAGACACAGATCAAGCTGGAAGCCGCGCGGACGGAGGCGGCGTCGCTCAAGGTGCTGCTCGCGTTGCGCACCCATCAGCACGACCAGTCCTGGCAGGACGGGCGGCGCCTGGCGGCCGCGCTCGAAGACGCGGAGGCGCGCACGAAGGCGGCCACGGAGCGCGACGCGGCGCGGGAGAACACCGCGTCGGCCGAAGCCGTGGCGATGGCCGACGAGCGCACCGAGGCGGTCCGGACCGTGCTGTCGGCCGTCCTCGCGAGCATCGGCCAGCGCGCCCTCGACCGGCGCCGGTTCCAGGAGATGATCGCCCGGGCCGGACGCGAGGCGCCGGATCAGGGACCGGGTGCGGCTCGCCACGCGGTACTCCTGACCGAGGCGCGGCGGGTGCTCGGGATCGCCGAATAGGCCGCGCGCACGTTCGCTCGGAGCGGGCCGCGTCCGGCTCCCGGCCCCGGCGGGCAGGGTTAACCGACGCTTAACCCGGCTCTCCCATCGTCGATCCCGGGACGGACAGGAGATCGACTGCATGCTGATCAGCGAGCATCAGGTGCGCGAATGCGCCTACTACATCTGGGAGAACGAGGGCCGGATTCACGGCCATGCGGCCGCCCACTGGATCCGCGCCGAAGCCGAGCTGCGCGCCAACGCGATGCTGGCGGCCGGCGTCGCCTCCAAGACGGTCGAAGCTCCGAAGGCCACCAAGGCCGCCGCTGCGAAGACCGCCGCTGCGAAGACCGCTTCGGCCAAGCCCGCGGCCGCCAAGTCTGCGGACGCCAAGCCTGCGACCACGAAGTCGGCCTCCGCTAAGCCGACCGCCGCCAAGCCGACCGCTGCCAAGCCCGCGGCCGTGAAGGCCGCCGCGAAGCCGGTGGCCCCGAAGACCGTTCGCGCGTCCAAGGCGGCGGTGACCGCCGGCCTCGCCGCCAAGGCGAAGCCTGCCCGGACCGCAGCCTCGATGCACTGACGGGCCGGCGCCGCCGCGCCGATGACGTTTCAGGAGCCCGCTTCCCGAGGGGAGGCGGGCTTCCGTCGTTCCAGCATCCGGGTCCGCGGGTGCGGCCTCAAGGAACAGGCTGGCCTCGGCCCGGTTGTCCGGCCGAACGCGGGCGCCGGGCACCGCGAGGGGGCTCGCGATGCGCGCGGCGATTTTCGACATCGACGGAACGCTGCTCGACAGCGTCGATCTGCATGCCCGGGCCTGGGTGGAGGCCTTCGCGCATTTCGGCGTGACGACCGACCCGACGGAAGTGCGCCGACAGATCGGCAAGGGCGGCGACGAGTTGATGCCCGTCTTCCTGTCGCAAGAGCGGATCAGGCGCGAGGGCGAAGCGATCGAGGCGTACCGCTCGGACCTGTTCAAGCGGCGCTACCTGCCGGATGTGCGGCCCTTCCCCGGTGTCCGCCCGCTGTTCGAGCGCATCCACGAGGCCGGCCTGACCATCGCCCTGGCCTCGTCCGGCAAGCGTACCGAGGTGGATCGCTACACCGAGATCCTCGGGATCGGCGATCTCGTGGACGTCGCCACCAGTGCGGACGATGCCGACCGCTCGAAGCCGCATCCTGACATCTTCCAGGCCGCCTTGCGGAAGCTCGACGGCGTAGCGCCAGACGCGGCGCACGTCGTCGGCGACACGCCCTACGATGCCGAGGCCGCGGCAAAGGCGGGACTGCCCACGATCGGCCTGCTCTGCGGCGGCTTCCCGGAAGCGGATCTGACGGCTGCGGGCTGCGGGCGATCATCGAGATCCCCA
>NZ_BACT01000036.1:0-8494 GCF_000333255.1 Methylobacterium sp. B1
CGCTGGCTCAGCTCGATGTAGCGGTCGACGATATCGGTCCGGTTCTCCGGCCTGAACTTGGCATCCTGAGGCAGGTTGGGCTGGACGAGTCGCAGCCGGACACCGGCCACCACCGGATCGGGCGGGCCGAGACGCTCGGCCCCGTAGAGCGCCAGGCCGACGAGCACGATGGCGGCCGCGGCGCTCGGCCCGAACCGGCCGCGGAGCCCCCCGCCGTTGGCGAGGGTCGCGGGTGCGGCGCAGACGAGCACGGCCAGGATGCACAGGCCGTAGAGCCCGATCACGGCGGCCCATTGCATCAGCCAGAGATTCTGGGCCAGCGCCATCCCGAGGGTGTTCCAGGGAAAGCCCGTGAACACGTGGCCGCGCAGCCAGTCGGCGGCGCCGAGCCCGAAGGCGAGGGCGGCGATCCGCGCCGCGCCCCGGCTCCACAGCAGGCCCGCGGCGCCGAACCCGGCGCCGTAGAACAGGCCGAGGGCGAAGGGCAGACCGACAACGCCCAAGGGCAGGGCCCAGAGGAACTCGTCGGCCTCCACCAGGAAGGCCTGGCCCAGCCACCAGAGTCCGGCGGTGAGGTAGCCGAAGCCCCAGGCCCATCCGACCAGGAAGCAGGGCCAGAACCGCCGGAGGGTGGTCCGCCCGGAGGCGGCCCCGTCCTGCAGCCAGACCGCGACCGTCAGGGACAGGGCAAGGGCCGGCAGGATCCCGTAGGGCGGCATGGCCAGCGCGCCGAGCGCGCCCGCGAACCACGCCAGCCCCAGGCGGCGCCAGCCGGTCAGATGCGTGATCGCCAGCACGGCGCCCGGCACATGCGCGCGCTCCGGATCGGGCAGGGGATCCCGCATCGGCCCGCGCATGGATGCACCGGCCGCTGCGGGCGACCGGGCGAAACCGTCCGCCAGACCCGTCACGCCACGACCGTCACGGGTGCGGCGTCTCGGCGACCGGGGGGCTCGATGGCGGGGGCAGGGCGAGCGGCACGACGGTCCCGATCCGCGCCGCGCCCTTGTGGAACCGCAGGCGCTTCAGACGCCGCGGATCGGCGTCGAGCACCTCGAATTCGAGATCGCCCGGACCGGCGATCAGCTCGCCCCGCGACGGGACGCGGCCCGCCAGCGTCACGATCATGCCGCCCAGCGTATCGATCTCCTCGGCCATCTCGCCGACCGCCGCCACGAGGTCCACGCCCGTCACCTCGGAGACCTCGGCCAGCGGCGTGCGCGCGTCGGCCACGAAGACCTCGCCCTCGCCGTCGACGCGCTGGACGAAACTGTCCTCCGCGACGTCGTGCTCGTCCTCGATGTCGCCGACCACGACCTCGATCAGGTCCTCGATGGAGATCAGCCCATCGGTGCCGCCATACTCGTCGATGACGAGCGCCATATGGGTGCGGGTCGCCTGCATGCGCACCAGCAGGTCGATCGCCGGCATGGAGGGCGGGACGAACAGGACCGGCCGCTGGATGCGCGTCGCCGCCAGGGTCGTCGTCAGGTCGACCTTTCCGAGGTCCAGGCCCCGCGGCACCCGCGGAGCCGGCCGGCGCGGCCGCGGTGCGGCCGCCGCATCCGCGGTACCGTCGGCCACGGTCTCCGCGGGCTTCACGACCGCGGCGGCACTGCGCCGGGCCGGCTCGGCCTTGGCGGCGATGTGATCGACGAGGTCGCGGATGTGGACCATGCCGCGGGGGTCGTCGAGGGTCTCGCCATAGACCGGCAGCCGGGAATGACCGGCCGTGCGGAACAGTTTGAGCAAGTCGCCGAGACTCGTGTCGTTCGACACGGCGACGATGTCGGCTCGGGGGACCATCACGTCGTCGACGCGCACCTTATGCAGGCCGAGGACATTCTTGAGCATGACACGCTCAAGCGGCGTGAGGCCGCTCTCGCCGGCATCCGGCTCCGCCAGCGCCTCCTCAAGACCCTCGCGCAGCGAATCGCGCGGCTTGAGATGAAGTGCCTGGAGCAGGCGGTCGTACCAGGGCTCCCGATGCGGGGATTCACCCTCGGTGGAACTGGGCGCGGCCAGGGCCGCGCCGCGACTTCGATCGTTGCTCATGTCTCTCGGGTCTGGGGTCGATCGGGCGTCGCGCGCTCAGGCATAGGGATCCGGGATGCCCAGCGTCGCGAGAGCCGCGACCTCAAGGGCTTCCATGGCATCGGCCTCGGCCTCGCCGATCTCGTGGTCCTGACCGAGACAATGCAGGATGCCATGGACGAGCAGATGGGCGAGGTGATTCTGGAGCGGCTTCGACTGCTCCGCACTTTCGCGCACCAGGGTCTCGTAAGCAAGGACCACGTCGCCGAGGGGCGTCGGAACGCCGGGATGCACCGGCTGCGGAGCGGCGGGGAAGGACAGGACGTTGGTCGGCTTGTCCTTGCCGCGCCAGGTCCGGTTGAGGTCCTGCACCGCGGCATCGTCGGCCAGCAGGATGCTTACCTCGACAGGTCCGTCCGGCCGGTCGGGGGCGATGGCGAGGCCGGCTTCCACGGCGCGCGTAACCCAGGCTTCGAGGTCCGGGATCGCCGTCTCCCAGCGCGCGTCCTCGACGGCGAGATCGATCGCGTGCGGCATGCTCACGCCAGCGGCCGTCGGCGGGGATTGGGATTGCGGTCGGCCTCGGCGCTGCCGTGGGCGGCGCGCTCGTAGGCGGTGACGATCCGGCGCACGAGGTCGTGGCGGACCACGTCGACATCCTTGAACCGCACGCGCCCGATCCCCTCGACGCCGTCCAGGACGCCGACCGCTTCCACGAGGCCGGATTTCTGGCCCGGCGGCAAATCGATCTGGCTGGGATCGCCCGTGATGATCATGCGGGAGCCCTCGCCCAGGCGGGTGAGGAACATCTTCATCTGCATGGAGGTCGTGTTCTGCGCCTCGTCGAGGAGCACCACGGCGTTGGTGAGGGTGCGGCCACGCATGAAGGCCAGCGGCGCGATCTCGATCGTGCCGGTCTGCAGGCCGCGGTCGACGTGACGCGCCTCCATGAAGTCGTAGAGGGCGTCATAGATCGGCCGCAGGTAGGGATCGACCTTCTCGCGCATGTCGCCGGGCAGGAAGCCCAGGCGCTCCCCGGCCTCGACCGCCGGACGCGACAGGATCAGCCGCTCGGCATGGCCCTGCTCCAGGAGCGATACGGCGTGGCCGACCGCGAGCCAGGTCTTGCCCGTCCCGGCGGGCCCCTCGGCGAAGACCAGCTCATTGGTGCGCAGGAGCTTGATGTACTCGTCCTGTGCCGGATTGCGGGCCCGCACGGCGCCGCGCTTGCGCGTTGCGATCTGCTCGAAATGCGGCGTGTCGGCCTCGGCGGCGATCGCCGCCGCCGGGAACAGGGTCGCCTGGGCGGTGGCTTCGCGGATGGCGCCGTCGACGTCGCCGAGGCTGAGGGTGCTGCCGCCGGTCCGCACCCGGGCGTAGAGTTTCTGGAAAACCCGCCGCGCCGTCTCGACGGCGTCTGCGGGGCCCTTGATGACGAGATGGTTGCCGAGCGCCGTGGCGGTCACATCCAGCCGGCGCTCGATATGGGCGACGTTCTGGTCGTATTGGCCGAAGACGAGGCTCGCGAGGCGGTTGTCGTCGAAAGTCAGCGGCACCTCGACCGCCTCGTCCGATCCGGCCGGCAGCGCCGCCGGGCCGCGACCCCGGAGCGCGCCGCGCGCGCCCCCACCGTCCGACGCGCTCAATCCGTCATCCTCGCCATCCGTCCGACCGTTCCGATCCTCACGCCGCCGCAGCCTCCGAGACGAGTTCCCCGAACAGGCTGTTGGCGCCCGCCTCGGTGATCCGCACCGGCACCACCTGTCCGATATGGTGCGACGCGGCGTCGAACTGGACGGCCAGCAGGTGCGGCGTCTTGCCCGCGACCTGACCCGGGTGACGTCCCGGCTTCTCCACCAGCACGTCGAAGACCCGGCCCTCGGCCGCCCGCTGATACGCGTGCCGCTGGCTGTCGAGGAGCGCCTGCAGCTCGGCGAGCCGCGCGGCCATCACGGCCTCAGACACCTGATCGGTGCGGTCTGCGGCCGGCGTCCCGGGACGGGGGCTGTACTTGAACGAGAATGCGCTCTCGAACCCGACGTCGCGCACGAGCCGCAGGGTCTCGGCGAAATCCGCATCGGTCTCGCCGGGGAAGCCGACGATGAAATCGGAGGACAGGGCGATGTCCGGCCGCACGGTCCGGATCCGGTCGATCAACCGGCGATAAGCATCGCCGGTGTGCTTCCGGTTCATGGCGGCGAGGATCCGGTCCGACCCCGACTGCACCGGCAGGTGCAGGTAGGGCATCAGGGCCGGCACCTCGGCATGGGCCCGGATCAGGGCCTCGTCGAAGTCGTTCGGATGGCTCGTCGTGTAGCGGATCCGCGCGATGCCGGGGATGCTGGCCACCGCCCGCACCAGCGCGGCAAGACCCACGGGCGCGCCGTCGGGCCCGTCGCCGTGATAGGCGTTGACGTTCTGACCGATGAGGGTGATCTCGCGCACGCCCCCTTCGGCGAGCTTCTCGGCCTCGGCGAGCACGGCCGCCACGGACCGCGAGACCTCCGCACCCCGGGTGTAGGGCACCACGCAGAAAGCGCAGAATTTGTCGCAGCCCTCCTGCACGGTCAGGAAGGCCGAGGCCCCGAGGGTCCGCCGACGGGGCAGGTGGTCGAACTTGTCCTCGACGGGAAATTCGGTGTCGACGACGCGGCGCTCGCGGGACCGTGTCAGGAGATCGGGCAGGCGGTGATAGCTCTGCGGCCCGACCACCACGTCGACAGCGGGCTGCCGCGCCTGGATCTCGGCGCCCTCGGCCTGGGCGACGCAGCCGGCTACGACGATGCGGGTGTCGAGGCCTTTCGCCTTCCGCTCACCCTTCAGGACGCGCAGCCGCCCGAGTTCGGAATAGACCTTCTCGGCAGCCTTCTCGCGGATATGGCAGGTGTTGAGGACCACGACATCGGCGTCCTCGACCGAGTCGGTCGCCGTGTAGCCCTCGGCGCCCAGGACGTCGGCCATGCGGGCCGCATCGTAGGCGTTCATCTGGCAACCGTAGGATTTGACGTAGGCCTTCTTCAACGCGCGCCGTCCTGAACCAATCCGCTTCCATCCCCACGCCCGTCCCGCGACGCGGGCCGGCGCGTGGCCTGTAGCACGGATCGCGCGGCCCGTCGCGGCGCCAAAACACGACCGGCCGCCCGAAGGCGGCCGGTGCAACGGTGCGGCGGAGGATTCCTCCGCCGGCCTCAGTGGGCCGCCGGCGCGGCGGCGGGCAGGTCGATGACCATCTGCTGGAAGAAGGGCACGTAGGCCTGCAGCATCACGAACAGGCCGACCAGGCAGGCGAGCGCGATCGAGTGCCAGAACACGAAGCGCAGGATCTTGCCTTCCTGGCCGAAATAGCCCGTGGCCGTGGAGGCGACGACGATCGACTGGGCGTCGATCATCTTGCCCATGACGCCGCCGGACGAGTTCGCCGCCGCCATCAGCACGCCGGACAGGCCGAGCTGCTCGGCCGTGATCCTCTGGAGGCCGCCGAACAGCACGTTCGAGGCCGTGTCCGACCCGGTGAGCGCCACGCCGAGCCAGCCGAGGAGCGTCCCGAAGAACGGGTAGAGGATGCCGGTTCCGGCGAAGGCGAGGCCGAGGGTCGCATCGACGCCCGCGTAGCGGGTGAGGACGCCGAGCGCGAGCATCGCCGAGATCGTGATCAGCGAGTACCGCAAGGCCCAGATGGTCTCGAAATACGCCGTCACGAGGCGCACCGGCGAGAACCGCATGATCAGGCCGGAGATGATCGCGGCGATCAGCACGCCCGTGCCGGTGTAGGACATGTAGGTGAACAGGAAGACCGCGCCCTCGGGCACCGGCTTGGACACCACCGGGGGCACCTTCATGATCACGTTGTGCAGGCCCGGCACCTCGTACTTCCAGGTGAAGATCGGGTTGACGATGCCCTTGAACCAGCCGGTTCCCCAGATGGCGACGACCACGGACAGGATGACCCACGGCACCCAGGCCCAGAGGATATCGCCCTGGGACGCCGTGCGTGCACCGATATGGACCGGGGGCGTGCCGGGCACGCCGGCGCCGAGCGCCACGGGGCGCGGACCGGCCACGGCGAGCGACGGATCGTGCCCGCGCAGCGCCGGCGACGTCCAGATCTCGCGGGGCTGCCAGACCTTCAGGAACAGGACCAGGGCCAGCATCGAGGCGATCGAGGCGCCGATATCGACGATCCAGGGATTGACGTAGTTCGAGATCAGGAACTGCGCGACCGCGAAGGAGGCGCCGCAGACCAGGATCGGCGGCCACACCCGGATCATGCCGCGGAAGCCCGCGAACACCCAGATCAGCCAGAACGGCACGATCAGCGAGAACAGCGGCAGCTGCCGGCCGATCATCGCGCCGAGGATCTCCGGCGGGTAGCCGGTCACCGAGGCGAGTCCCTGGATCGGCGCGCCGAGCGCCCCGAAGGCCACCGGCGCGGTGTTGGCGATGAGCGACAGGCCCGAAGCGGCGAGCGGCGAGAAGCCGAGGCCGATCAGGATCGCGCCGGTGACGGCGACCGGGGTGCCGAAGCCGCCCGCGCCCTCGAAGAAGGCGCCGAACGCGAAGGCCACCAGCAAGAGCTGCAGGCGCCGGTCGGCCGTGATGCCGGCCACCGATTGCTGCAGGATCGCGAACCAGCCCTTCTCCACCGTCAGGCGGTAGAGGAAGATGACGTTGAGGATGATCCAGCCGATCGGGAAGAAGCCCGTGACCATCCCGAGGATGGCCGCCCGGCTGGCGAGATCGGTCGGCATGCCGAAGCCGACGATGGCCACCAGCATGGCGAGGCCGAGGGCGATGACGGCCGCGATATGGGCCTTCACGCGCCCGCTGGCAATCATTGCGAGCAGTGCGATGACCGGCACTGAAGCGGCGAGCGTCGAGAGCCAAGCGCTCCCGAACGGATCGTAAACCTGATTCCAGGTTTGCAACGGGCGTCCTCCACAAATCCCGACTGTTCCGGGTTGCGGCCTAGCTAGCAGACGGGTTCGACCCGCTCAATGCGCTGCATCATGTATTCCAGGGTCGTGCCTCTCGATCTTCGGAGATCTGCGGCCCCAAGATCTCGCATCCCGCCTGACGTCGGCGCGCGTCCGACGCCGGAACGGGCCTGTTCGGGCGCTAACACACTCGCTCGACGAACGTTTTCTGCAGGCCCGTAACCGCGGGCCGAAGACGGCCGAACGTCCGGATGTGCTGCACGATCAGCACAGTTCGCGAGGTTTCAACATGCGCAACGGGTTACAGCTCTCCGCCGCCTTCTTCGCCGCCGCGCTGGCCGCGGCTCCGGCCGTAGCGGAGACTATGAACAAGGATGCGATGAGCAAGAATTCCATGGCCAAGGACAGCATGGCCAAGGACAGCATGGCCAAGGACAGCATGGCCAAGGACAGCATGGCCAAGGACAGCATGGCCAAGGACAGCATGGCCAAGGACTCCATGCATAAGGGAGCCATGGAAAAGTCGGCTCCCATGGGAAAGACCGATGCCATGGACAAGGGTGCGATGAGCCGGAGTGACGCACCGAAGCGGTAGAGCACGGCAGACGCGCGGCGGAGACCGGCCGGGATCGGCAGATCCGTCGCGCGTCTCGAACCGCGCTGTCCGCGACCGCGGCGCCGGGGACCACCTGCCGAGCCCGCTGTCGAACGGCTCCGCTCAGACCGTCGCAATCTCCTGACCCTGGAGGCCGAGGTCGCTGGCCGCTGGCCGGACATTCGGCGCGGGCGCGACCCCGTCGCCGCCCGCGCCGATGCCCCGCAGGGCAGCGCGCACCTCGGCCTCCGCGGCGGCCGTGGCGGCCTTCCGGTCGGTTGTCGCCTCGAAGACGATCGGCGCCCCCCAGACGACGTGCACGTCGATGGGGCCGCCCTGCACGAAGGCGGCGAGGTGGGGGGCCAACTCCATGTCCCCGTACCAGGCGATCTCGGCGCGCTCGGCCCGCGTCACCGGCAGGCCGTTGCGACGGGGATAGGTGATGGCCAACGGCTGGAGGCGCACCCGGCCGCGCCCGGCCTCGGCTTGCAATGCCGCCCGGGCTGCGCCGACCAGGGAGGAGCGGAACGGCAGGAGCCGGGTTCCGTCGCCGGTGGTCCCCTCCGCGAACAGAACGACGAGCTCCCCTTCGGCCAGCCGATGACCCATGGCGGTGCTGACGGTGGCGGTTGCCCCGCGCCGCTGCCGGTCGATGTAGATCGTCCGCTGCAGCCCCGCGAGGGCGCCGATCAGCGGCCAGCCGGCGATCTCGGACTTCGCCACGAAGGAGAGCGGCCGCAGCGAGCCCACCGCGATGATATCCAGCCACGAGACGTGATTGGCGAGCACCAGGGCCGCCTCGCCGGGGGCAGGGGGTGTTCCGCTCTGCATGACCCGCACCCCGAACAGGCGCAGGAAAGCACGGTGGAACAGGACCGGCGCCAGGGCCGCGCGGCGACGCAGCAGCCGCAGGGCGATCCAGTGCGAGGCC
>NZ_BACT01000035.1:0-2349 GCF_000333255.1 Methylobacterium sp. B1
CGACGAGCAGGTTCAGATGCGCCACGCTGTCGCTCATCTGGCCGACCAACGCCGCGGTGAGCTCGGTCAGCGGGGTCTCGGCACTCGGCTGCACGCTCTGCAGATTGGCAATCTGGGCCTTCAGCTCGGTCCGTCTCCGACGCAACACCTGCAGGAGCGTCTCGATCCGCGCCACGACCAGATCGGCGGCGAGCGCGTCCGTCCGTGATCCGACGGCGGTCTCATCCTCCTTGGAGCCCAGCGGGATGTTCGTTCCGGTCATGGCGGCTTGGTTCTGCCTCAAGGTGAAGCAGTTTAGGCCGTGACACATTCCTCAGGCTGACCGGCGTCGGCGATGACGCTCGGATGGCCGAGCCCCGTATCGCACCCGATCCAGCCGCCTGCACGCAGTCGGGCGAGCGGGAGGGGGCTCGGAGCCCGCGCCAGTCTCAGGCGGCTCGGACGGTGGCGAGGAAATGCGCCACCTCCGCCCCGAGATGCTCGGACTGGCGCGACAGCTCGTCCGCCGCGCTGAGCACCTGGGCCGCGGCCGCGCCCGTCTCCTCGGAGGCCTCGGCCACGCCGGTGATGTTGCTCGTCACCTCGGCCGTGCCGGTGGCCGCCTGGGCGACGTTGCGCACGATCTCCTGCGTGGCGGCGCCCTGCTCCTCGACCGCCGCGGCGATCGAGGCCGCCACGCCATTGATCTCCCGGATCCGCGCCGTGATCGCCCCGATGGCACCGACCGCCTCGGCCGTCACGCCCTGAACACGCGTGATCTGGCCTGAGATCTCCTCGGTGGCCCGGGCGGTCTGCCCGGCGAGTTCCTTGACCTCGGCAGCGACCACCGCGAAGCCGCGCCCGGCATCGCCGGCGCGGGCTGCCTCGATCGTGGCGTTCAGCGCCAGCAGGTTGGTCTGCCCGGCGATCGAGGAGATCAGCCCGACCACGTCGCCGATCCGCGCGACCGTCCCGCTCAGCTCCTGCACCAAAGCCGCCGTCTGATCCGACTCGTCCACCGCCGCTTGCGCGAGCTTGGAAGAGCCGTCCACCTGCCGGCTGATCTCCTGCACGGACGTGCCCAGCTCCTCGGCGGCGACCGCCACGGTGTTGACGTTGCTCGCGGCCTGTTCGGCGGCGGACGCCACGGTCGTGGACTGGCCGGCCGTCTGGGTGGCGGTGGCGGTCATGGCCTGGGCGGTGGCCTGCAGGTCCGTGGCCGAGGATGAGACTTGGCCGACGATGCTGCCGACCGCCCGCTCGAACTCGTCGGCCAGCTCCAGCATGGTGCGCTTGCGCTGCGCCTCGCCGGCGGCCCGCGCTTGAGCAGCCTCCAGCTCCAGGTGCCGGCTCCGGATCAGATTATCCTTGAAGACCTGCACGGCCGCCGCCATCGCGCCGATCTCGTTCTTCGTGGCCGTGTCGGGAACGACGAGGCTGGTGTCACCGTCGGAAATCCGGCTCATGACCTGTGCCATGCGGCGGATCGGCATCGAGATCCTCCGGACGCAAACCACGATCACGCCGCCGCACATCACGAGCACCGCGCCGCCGCCCATCAGGAAGAGGACGAAGCGCGTCCGGGCCGCGGCGATGCGCGCCTTGATCAGGTCGAAAGCCCGGACGAACAATCGATCGCGAAGTTCGACGATCGCGCTCATGGCCGGGACATAACGGGCGGCAAAGTCGTGTACCGTCAGGGTCGCGGCCTGACCGGATAAGCTTTGGGCCACGAGATCGGCAGCCAATTTCTGGCCGCCTTCGATGTATTGCGCCCGCATGGTCCTGATGAGCTCATCGACACCCGCATCGTCGCCGATTTTGCCACGGGCGAGCAGGATCTGCCGCATCTGCGCGTCGACATAGCCGCTCAATCGATTGTATTGCCCGATCTCCTCGTCCGTCATACGCCGCCTGGTCACGAGAGCAGGGGTGAACACGGATCCGATCTGACCCGCGAAGTCGCGCAGCTCCGTCGCGGTCCGGGCCATCGTCAGCCAGGAGCCCAGGCTCGGATCGGCCGACATCGTGGCATCGTCCACAGCATTCAACGCCTGGTCGAGCACTGGCGGGACGGCGATCAAGGCCTTCACGATCCCCGCCACCGCGTCCTGGGATCGCTGTGCCTGAACATGAGCCGTCACGGCATCGGCCTGCTGCCGCACGGTGGCGAGGCGCCGAACGGTCTCGGAGACGGCCTCGGCGGCCTTGGCTCCCCATCGCTCCGGCAATGTGGACACGGCGAGGCTGGCCTCTCGTAGGGCCGCATCGGTGTCGGTGCGAGCCTCGCTGAGCGCCTGCTCGACAGCGCGTGGCACCGGTCTCTCACTGCCGAGACTGCTGTTGGTGGGCCCCCGTCCTGCGCGATGC
>NZ_BACT01000034.1:0-5964 GCF_000333255.1 Methylobacterium sp. B1
GGGGCTGGCGGCAGGGTGTAGCTGCGCAGGAACAGCGCGCAGCCGGCAGGAACAGGAGCGGCAGGATCAGGGCTGTGGGCATCGACGGACTCCTCGCGCCTCAATCCCCCGCGTCGAAGCGCGTGCGATAGAACACCTCGCGGCCAGCACCATCGATCACCCGGACGGCCTCGGCCGGCTCCCCCGACCGCTGCGGCACCCGGGCGCGGGCGAACAGGCGCAGAGCCCGCTCCTGCGCGCTCTCCAGACTGCCGACCCGCACGGAGATCCGCGTCTGGATCTCGTCCGGTTCCGGTCCGAGGACTTCGATGTGGAAGGTCTCGCGCACGGTGATCCGTTTCATCGAGGGGCATGAAGACCGGATGTTGGAATCCGGCCGGCGGGCGCCATAGCATGTTCCGGTCCGGTTTCGGCTCGGATCGCCCGCATCGGCCCATCAACACCGTCGTCGCGTGCGCCGCGCAGCGACCCAGAGACGCGCCCCGCGCTCGATCGCGGCGCTGCCGGGGAGTTCCGCGCGCACCGACGGGCCGCGCGAGGTCGATCTTGGCCCGAAGTCCAGTTGCCCCGCGGCCGGGCGCGGCTCTAAGAGGGCCGCTCCGACCGAGGAGACATCACCGGAGAAACCCGTGGATCCGCTCAAGGCCGCCGCCGCGACGCTTCTCTGCCTCGCTCTGTTCTGGCTGGCCTTCCGGCTGACCCGGCGCCTGGTCGATCTCGCCATCGCGGGGGGCTACGCCGAGGAGCGCCGGCGGCTCGCCGAGGAAGAGGCCGCTCAGGCCGAGGCGGGCGCCGTTCCGCAGGCCTCGGCCATCCGGGCCACCCCGGCGAGCTTCGCCGCGAACAGGGACCAGTCATCCGCCGCGGCGATCGGCGCCCACAACGCCTCCACCTCGTCGATCAGGAGCGTGCAGGGCGCCTCCGCGAAGTAAGGATGGTGGAGCCGCGCGCCCGGTGCGGGCGCCAGCGGTTCCAGCGCGGCCCGCACGGCCGTGAAGGCCTCGGACCGGTACTGCGCGGCGGCCGGTCCCGCCTCCGCCCGCCCGGCGCTCGCGAGCCCCCCGTACCAGTCGAAGAAGAACCGCTCGAAGGGCGCCCGCGTCTCGGCGAGGAACCGCCAGACCGCCGAGACCAGCCGGTCGGTCTCCGGCTGCGGCGCCGCGGCGAGGCCGAGGCGGCGGAACAGGGCTTCGGCGAAGGCCGCCTGCAGGGCCGGGCCGAAGCCGGAAAGGGCGGCTTCGAGGCGCGCCTGGGGGGCCAGCGTCAGCAGGCAGTCGGCGAGCCGGGCGAGATTCCAGAACAGGGCCTCGGGCTGACGGCCGAAGCTGTAGAGCCCGGTCTCGTCGAAATAGGCCGCGGTGAAGTCCCGGTCGAAATGCGGCAGGAAGCGCCAGGGCCCGTAATCGAAACTTTCGCCGGTGACGTTGATGTTGTCGCTGTTGAGCACGCCATGGACGAAGCCGGCCGCCGCCCATTGCGCGCCCATCCGGGCGACGCGGAAAACCACATCCTCCAGGAAGGCGACGCCGCGATCCTCCAGGCCGGCCCGCCAGAGGTCCGGCCTATGGGTCTCGATCGTGTGGTCGAGGAGCCGGGCGACGTTGTCCGGTTCGCCAAGCGCCAGGACGCGCTGGAAGCTGCCGATCCGGATATGCCCGTGCGAGAGGCGCACCAGCACGGAGGAGCGGGCCGGCGAGGGCTCGTCGCCGCGCACGAGGTCCTCGCCGGTCTCGATCAGGCTGAAGCTCTTCGAGGTGTAGACGCCCTGTGCCTCCAGGAGCGCGGTGGCCAGCACCTCGCGCACGCCGCCCTTGAGGGTGAGCCGTCCATCGGCGCCGCGGGACCAGGGCGTGGTGCCGCTGCCCTTGGTGCCGAGGTCGAGCAGCCGCCCGTCCTCGAGGTCGTGGAGCTGCGCGAACAGGAAGCCGCGGCCGTCGCCGAGCTCCGGATTGTAGGAGCGGAACTGATGGCCGTGGTAGCGCAGGGCCAGGGGCGTCTCGAAGCTGCCGGGCAGCGGCTCGAACCGGCCGAAATGGGCGATCCACGCCGCCTCCGAAAGGCCGCCGAGGCCCACCCGCTCCGCCCAGGCCTGATTGCGGTAGCGCAGGATCGTCTGCGGGAAACGGGCCGGGGTGACCGGATCGAAGAAGGCGGGCCCGAGCTCGGCGTGGCGCCGGGAGGGCTTGAAGGCGGTGTCGTCCATGCGGCGCGTCTCTCGGGTCGGGCCGGGCGTGCCCCTCCCGTCACCAAGCCGGCGGAACGGGATCCGTTGCAGCATTCCGGTTCTTGCGCGCGGAACGAAGCAGGCCGGCGTCGCAGGCGGCTTCGGGCGTGGTGCTGCGGGCGTGCTTCGCTCTGCGCGCAGGGGGCGTCCGGCACCAGGGCTGCCGTCGGCGCCCGTGCGTGTGCGCGCGATCCGCCTGGCCGTGCGACTGTCTAAAAGGAGTGGTCTCGTGGCGGTCTGCTACCGCGCGGACGGTCGAGGACGCAGACATTCGAGCTGTGGCAGCGGGGGTCGACAGTCGTGCGCTCGGCACCAGAAGCGCATCGCGCTGGATTGGACATGCCCCTGCCCGATCGATCGTAAGCGAGACCGCTCTTCCGAGGTCTGACGAGCCGACACGATCCCCCGACAGCATGGGGGCCGGATTGAGGTGATCCAGCCTGCCTCTCTGGCACGCGTCGGAGGAGCCCTCGTTTTATGGACACGGTCCGGCGCCGATATGAGACGACGCGGTGGGTCGGTCTACAGAATGTCCGGGTCCTTCAAGCGCGAAACGGCCCGCGCAGGCGCCCCGCAGCGCCAGCGCTCCTTCAAGGCAGGTCAATCCCGGAAGGACCGCAATCGTTCGATGCGGCCTTGCGACGGGAGGAACGATTTAAGTCTTATCGGGAATCTCAATCTATTTTCGCATCCTGGCGATGCAGGATTTGATCAGACGTATCTATAAATATCATGCTCGGCGCGCCAATTAGGAGCAGATATATTTCATGGATGTGCGTCCAATACTGAAAGTACGAGACACCCCATCTCGCCGTCGAATCTCTAAAAGAGCTATTGTTTATCGAATGAAATAGATAAAAATTAATCATAGCCCGAGCGTGCGATCTGTCACTTCGAGTCGGCCAAAATCAATTTATGAGTTGATGCCATAGACGCTAGCAGATGGCGGGAATGCGGTGGGATGTAAGTTTTTGGAAGCCAGACGAGCCCTTCACCCTACGCCAGCTCGGCCAGATATTTTTATGTTCCTCTATCTTCAGCAGGACAATCGAAAATCCTGCGCGCGCCAAGGAGCTTGTTCAATGCGTATGATCAAAGGTTTTATAAGAATTTGGCTCGTCGTGTCCGCTGCTGCCGCTTCAGTACTGCTGGTGT
Organism: Methylobacterium sp. B1; assembly: GCF_000333255.1. Taxonomy (NCBI): domain Bacteria; kingdom Pseudomonadati; phylum Pseudomonadota; class Alphaproteobacteria; order Hyphomicrobiales; family Methylobacteriaceae; genus Methylobacterium; species Methylobacterium sp. B1. The sequence goes on from NZ_BACT01000034.1 coordinate 3,380, forward strand.
ATGTCGTGAACCAGTCCGCCCCGGCCTGGGTAACGGCTGTCCTGCTGTCCCCTTTGTTTTTGATACCGATAACGCAAACCGATGAATTGCTGGCGACCGTCATAAATTGGGTCAGGCGCGGATTTCACGGCAATCCTTCCGACAAACCGCATTGACCAAGTAAGAAATTTCCAAAACTTGTTGCGCATCGGGGTGGATAGAATTTGATTTTGCGACCGGGAATAAATTATTGCGGCCAACAGTATATTCTATGAAGCGTGCGGATTGCGAACGACGCCGGCAGGCGATGGCGGGATTCCGACAACCGCGTCCGGCCGCATTCGTCCTCGGGCTACCGACCACCTGCGCCTGTCACCGTCCCGGATGGGGCCTTCCGGCTTCCCATGGCCCCGGCCCTGCAGCAGCCTCTCAATCAGCCTGGTCAGTAATACTGGTCAGATCAGCGTCTATCGCACAATTAGATTGTATTTTCTGACATTTCACACCTAATGGAAATCAATTTTAGCGCTTAATAACAGTTTTTATTTTCTACAACTACTGAATGACCGCCTCACAACCTCAGCGATCATAGAGAAGGTATATTTGCCGATAACTCACTCTTAGATTTGTTTTTGGCTGAGATTTGTTAGATTTTGACATTACGCCATTTCCATATCATAAGCCACATTGCATCAGAGTTCGTCGAGAATTCATGCATTACAAGTGATGGTATATTTAAATATAGACAGAAATACATGCGGACACTATTTTCAACGGAGAAATTTCATCCTCGCGACAGATTTAGAAGCTGGCGCGATGCCATGTCTGACATGCGCGTGCCGGCCGAGCAGAAGCGCCTGACCGACGATCCATTCGATGCCAAGATAGAAGTTGCTACCGTCGGCTCGATCGAAGCGATACGCACCTCCCATGGCGCTTTACGCGCTGAGGCGACGCCCGACCTGGTCAGGAATCATGGCCAGGAGAATGCTGTCGGAATATTCTTCCGGCAGGCAGGAATTGCAAAGACCGGTCAATCCGACAGGACCTCGGTGCAACGGCCCGGCGATCTCATGGTGCTCGACTGTCGTCCGGCGGCGCAGGAATACAGCTCGGGCAGCCAGATGCTCACCCTCCACATACCCCGTGAGCGGCTCGAGTCTGTCCTCGGTCCAGCTCGGCTCTACAGCGGGCTGACCATCGGTGCAGACCTCGGCAGCACCGCCTTGGCGACAGGCTTCCTCACTGAGCTGATGCGTGTCAGTGATAGCCTCACGCCGGCCGTGGCAGACCGCATGTCGGCCATCGGCATCGACCTGATCGCGGCCAGCATCGCCGAGCGCTTGGCACAGGAGGTGTCTCGCCCCTTGCATGAAACAGTCACGGTTCAGCGCGCCAAGACCTATGTCGAGGCCAATCTGGGTGACCCTGACTTCGGACCTCCGGAACTCGCCGCGGCTGTCGGCGTCTCGCTGCGCCGGCTACAGGAGATGTTTCATGAGCGTGGCAGGCACGTGTCCGACTACATCTGGGAGCGCCGTCTTCTGAGGGCCGGGCATCAGCTGAGCAAGATCGAGCATGGCCATCTGCAGATCGGCGCAGTCGCGTATAGCTGCGGCTTCTCCAGCCAGGCCCACTTCTCCCGCCGCTTCAAAGCGCATCACGGCATGACGCCGAGCGAGTTCCGGCAGGCTGCTCTTGAGGTGGCCCGGTAAGGGCCCTCATCCGTTGACGATCCGCTCCTGGGCTGCGCTGCGTGCCGTGGCCGAACGCTTCGAGCCGCCCAGTCCCGATGAAGGCTTCGACGCCGTGCGCATCGTGCGCCCCTGAGAGCGCGGGCGATCCTTGGCCAAGCTCTGGATCCTGTCCGACCGGCACCTCAAGGCGGTGCTGTATCCGGATCAGTTCCGGTCCGAGCCGCCCGCCTTCGACATGCTGGTCGCGGCCGGCGATATGTGGAAGGCCGACCCCCGGCAGACGTTCAGGGTCCTGCACCGCCTCGCCAACGACGAGCCCGTCGTGTTCGTGCTGGGCAACCACGAGCACGGGCACGACATCGTGCCCGCGGATCTCGCCCGCGCTCAGATCCTGGCCGGATGCCGGTTCGTCGGCACCACCCTGCGGAGCGATTGTCGGTTGGCCGGACAGCTCGATCCCGACACGCCGACTGGCGAGCCGATCGATGTCGCCCATGACGGCGGCCATCACCTTCTCACGGTCCGGGACGCCGCGGCCCTGCAACCGTCACGCCCGCGCCGAGCTGGCCACGCTCATGGACGAGGGTGATGGGGCGCTGCCGCTCATCGGGGTCACCCACCACGCCCCGCATCCGGACTGCATCGCTCCCGCTTGGCGCGGCACCTGGAACGCAGGGAGCTTAACCTTGGACCTGTCCGCCCTGACCGATACCGGCCGCGCGGCTCTGTGGATGCACGGCCATGTCCACCACAGCCTCGACCTGGTTCGGCCCGGCGGAGCCCGGATCCTGTGCAACCCGGCCGGTCCCCGCTTCGCCAATCCCGCCTTCGACGCGGCTCGGGCGATCACGATCGGCTGATCTCACACGGGCTCAAGCCGAGGGGGCGTCGCGTGTCAGCTCTGGACGA
>NZ_BACT01000033.1:0-7186 GCF_000333255.1 Methylobacterium sp. B1
CGCGACGGAGGCCGGGCGGCTCGTCAGAAGCGCCCGCGGCGCGGCGGCTGAAGGGGCGCCGCGCGCGCCATCCGTGACCGGATCAGGTAGATCGCCCCCGCCACCACCCAGGCGGCGCAGGTCGGCGCCACCCATTGCTGCAGGTTCGGCAGCGACCACCCGTACAGGAACTCGGCGCCGAGATGCGCCTGCACGGCATCCCAGCCGGCATGCTTGAGGTCGTGTTCCCGCTGCCCGGCCTCGCGGCCATAGTAATAGGTCGAGACCACCAGCGCCGCGATGCCTTCGGGGCGGGGACTGCGCAGCAGGATCAGCGCGGCCGCCAGGCCGGCAGTCTCGAGGGTGGCCGTCAGGGCGTGGCTCATCGCGGGGTTCGCGACCATGAAGGCGACAAGCGTTCCGAGCATGGGCCGCCCTTACACCCATCGGGGCCGCCCGTCTCCGCAGCCTGCATCCGGGACCGGCGCAACGTCGTTGACGGAGCGGGACCGAGCACCGGAGCAGCGCCATGACCGACAGCCACCAACTCGGCCGCTTCGTCGACGCGCAGGAGGAGATCTACGAATGCGCGCTGGCGGAATTGCGGGCCGGTGCGAAGCGCAGCCACTGGATGTGGTTCGTCTTCCCGCAGATCGCCGGGCTCGGGGCGAGCCCGATGGCGCAGCGCTACGCGATCGGATCCCTGGCGGAGGCCGAGGCCTATGCGGCGCATCCGGTGCTGGGCGCGCGCCTGCGCGCCTGCACGGCCGCCGTCAATGCCGTCGACGGGCGCTCGGCCCACGCGATCTTCGGGTCGCCCGACGATCTGAAGTTCCGCTCCAGCATGACGCTGTTCGACCGCGCCGCGCCCGAGGAGCCGCTCTTCGCCGCGGCGCTGGCGCGCTACTTCGACGGCGTCCCCGACCCGCGGACGCTGGCGAAGCTCCAGGCGGCCTAAGCCCTCACCGGCCCCACAGGCCGACCCGCTCGGCGCGGGCCTGCTCCTCCGCGCCCAGGAGGTCCGGGGGCGCGTCCTCCGTGGCCCGTGCGCCGCCCGCCGCCAGGATCAGCCCGGCGAGGTCGTCGCCCTCGATGCGGCAGCGGGCCGTGGCCCCGTCGGAGAGGCCGGAGCAGACCACCTCGCGGCGGCGCAGGTAGCTGGCGAGCTGGCGGGCCAGATGGCCGCGTTCGCCGACGACGCCGAGGAGGCGCACGACCCGTCCGCGCAGGTTCAGTGTGCCGGTGTCGATCACCTCCGGCACGCCGCGGACCTCGCCGGCCGCGGCCGGCTCGACCGTGGGGGCCGGCGCCGGCGCCCGGGGCGGCTCGGCCCGCTCCGCCGAGGGGCGGGGCTTGCCCTTGGCGAGCTTCTCGGAGGCGCGCTGGATGAAGTCGTGGAAGATCCCGGCCGGCATCTCGCCGCCGAACATGCGGTTCATCGGGCTGTCGTCGTCGTTGCCGACCCAGATCCCGACCACGAGGTCGGGGGTCATGCCGACGAACCACGCATCGCGGAAGTCCTGGCTCGTGCCGGTCTTGCCGCCGATGATCTGCCCCGGCACCCGCGCGGCGCGGCCGGTGCCGGATTCCACCACCGCCTGGAGCGAGTCGAGCATCATGGTGCGCGGCCCCTGCGCCAACGTCTGGCCCGGGGCCGCGTCGGCACGGACGTAGAGCGGCTGCGGCGCGGCCCCGCGGATCGCCTGGATGCCGTAGGCCTGGAGCGGCGTGCGCCCGGACAGGACCGAGCCGTAGGCGCGGGCCATCTCCAGGAGGCTCACCGCGCCCGAGCCGAGAACGAGGCTCGGCACGTTCGGCAGGTCGGACTGGATCCCGAGCTTGCGCGCGGTGGCGATCACCGCCGGGATGCCGACATCCTGCCCGAGCTGGGCCGCCACGGTGTTGATCGAGAGCGCGAAGGCGGTCCGCAGCGGCACCGGCCCGCGGTAGCGCCCGTCGTCGTTCTCCGGGTCCCAGTCGCCGATCTGGACCGGACGGTCGACCATCACGGATTCCGGCGTGTAGCCCTTCTCGTAGGCCGTCAGGTAGACGAGGAGCTTGAACAGGGAGCCGGGCTGGCGCTTGGCCTGGACGGCGCGGTTGAACTGGCTGTCCTCGTAGTCGCGGCCGCCGACCATGGCGAGGATCGCGCCCTCCTTCGACAGCACCACCATGGCGGCCTGGCCGACCTTGCGGCGGGCGCCGTCCTTGTCGAGCCGGCGGGCGACGACGCCCTCGGCGAGACTCTGCAGGTCGAGGTTGAGGGTCGAGCGCACCGTCATGTCGCCGTCGGTGCCGGCGAGGCGCTTCACGTCGCCCGCGATCATGTCGAGGAAGTAGTTGGTGCCGGGCGGCGCCTCAGGGGGCGATTTCAGGGTCACGCTCTGCTTGCGCGCGGCGTCGGCCTCTGCTTGCGTGATCGCGCCGGTCTCGACCATGGCCTGGAGCACCACGTCGGCCCGCTCCTTGGCGCCGCCGAGGTTGCGGGTCGGGGCGAGCTGCGAGGGCGCCCGCACCAGCCCGGCCAGCATCGCCGATTCCGGCAGGTTCAGGGCCTTGGCGGGCTTGCCGAAATAGCGCCGCGCCGCCGCGTCCGCCCCGTAGGCGCCGGCGCCGAAATAGGCGGAATCGAGATAGCCGAGCAGGATCGCGTCCTTGCTCATCGTCGATTCGACCCGCAGCGCCAGGAAGGCTTCCTGCACCTTCCGCCAGAGCGTCTTCTCCTGGTTGAGGGAGGTCAGGCGGACATATTGCTGGGTGATGGTCGAGCCGCCCTCGCGCACGCCGCCGCCGCGGAGATTGCGCCACGCCGCCCGGGCGAGGCCGCGCAGGTCGATGCCCCAGTGGCTGTAGAAGCGGCGGTCCTCGATCGCCACGATCGCCTGGGCGAGGTGCGGCGGCAGGTCGGCCGCCGTGAGCTTCTGGCCGCGGAAGCTGCCGCGGGTGGCGAAGACCCGGCCGTCGTCGGCCTCCACGGTGATCGCCCGCTGGCCGGTCTCGACCACGGCGCCCCCGAGCGGCGGCAGGGTCACCAGGGCGGCGAACAAGTAGACCGCCAGCGCCAGGACCGGCAGCAGGATCACCAGGCCGGCGGCGAGCAGGGCCGGGTGCCGGCGGCCGAGGATCGTCCGGGCGCCCCGCCGCTCGACGCCGCGCCCATCGACCTCCAGGACGCCGGTGTCGGCCGGCCTCTCGACCGAAGCCGACCGCGTGCGCGCCCGTGCCGCTGCGCGGGCGGAAATGGCCCGGCCACCGCGCGCGAGGCCAAGGCCGGCCGCGGTCACCAGGGTCCGGAGATGCCGGGCCAGGTCGCGCGCGGCGCGCCCGGCCTCGCGGGCGGCGAGGCGCGGGTCCGGGGACTCGGCGGCTGGAGCCGGCTTCGGCGGGTTCGGCCCGTCGGCCGGGGCGCGTTCCGGCGCGTCGGGCGTCATCGTGGTTCGGGTTCCGGGACCGATCGATCCGGTCGAGGGAGCCTTCTAGGCCGCATCCGATCCCGTGTCCCGCGCGTGCGGGGACGCAGGGCGACCGGCGCGTCGATCGCGCCGCGACCGTGTGGATCGGGCCACGGGGCCCGATCCGGTTTGGGACCGGCTCACCGGCCGAGCGGCGTTCCCGGCCCCGCGGCCGCCCCGTGCCGGCTGCGCAGCTGGAAGGCCAGGATCAGCAGCAGGATGCCGAAGGCGAAGGTGTAGGAGCCGATCCACCACGTCAGCACCAGGGCCGACATGCCCGGGTTGATGAGCAGCGCGAGGCCGAACAGGATCGACACGACCCCGCCGAGGACGAGCCACCACCGGCCGTAATGCAGGTGCAGGCGGAAGGCCGCCGCGATCATCAGGCCGCCGGTCACCAGCGCCCATACGGCGAGCAGCAGCACGAAGGCCCAGACGGCCGCGGCCGGCACCAGCGCCGCGGCGACGCCCACGACGATGTCGACGACGCCCTCGAGCAGCAGGAAGCCCCAGCGCTCGTGACGCTGCGCCGCGCGGACCGCGCCCACGATGGCGATGATACCGTCGGCAAGCATGTAGGCGGCGAAGAACAGCACCAGGGAGAGCACGAAGGCGCCCGGGGCGACGAACGCGATGACACCGAACAGGATCGCGATCACGCCGCGCAGCGCCACGAGCCACCAGTTCCGCGCCAGCGCCGCGCTCATGGCGTCGAGGCGGGCGACGCCGACGAGCGGGATGCCGGTGGGCGAAGTCGGCGAGCCGGAGCCGGGGCTCTGCGGGGTCGGGGATGGGCTGTGCGTCATGGCGTACTCCTGGGCTCGGTGCCCGAGAACGGCAAAGGTTCCGGGCGCAGAACGCCGCAGGGCCGCTTGCGTTCCGGTGGCCCGCTCCGCGCATGGAACCTTGAGCCTGCGGCCGGCTTTTGCTGCCTGAGGCGGGCGATGCGACAAGCCCGGTCACCGTGCGGTGACCGGCCATCGGGCGGCGACTTCCCATGTTTGACGATCAGCGGCCTTCCTCCGAGGGTGAGGCGCGCCCGCATCCCGCCGACGGCCGTCCAGCTGCGCGCGAACGGGACGTGCTGGATCTCGGCCGGGCCAAGCCCGCCGGGGACACTGGCGCCGCCCAGGAGACCGGCCGCAAGCCGGGCACGGAGGATGCGGCCGACGACGCAGAGGCGCAGGACGGCCAATCCGACGACGCCACGGAAGATGCCGACGACGGCGAGGACGACGCCCGGCGCCCGAACGTCCTGCGGCGCCACCCGTTCGCGTTCCTGCTCGGCGGCCTCGCGGTCGTCGCGCTCTGCGTCGGCGTGTTCTTCTACTGGCTGCTGTACATGCACCCCTACGAGAGCACCGACGATGCCTTCGTCGACGCGCGCAGCATTGCGGTCCAGCCGAAGGTCGGCGGCTACCTCGTCGATGTGCCGGTCACCGACAATCAGCACGTCGAGGCCGGCCAGATCCTGTTCCAGATCTTCCAGCGCGACTATCAGATCGCCCTCGATCAGGCGAAGGCGCAGATCGAGGCCGACGAGGCCGGCATCAAGAACATCGACGCGCAGATCCAGGCGCAATACGCCAACATCGACGTGTCCAAGGCGCAGGTCGCCACCGCCGAGGCGGCGCTGAAGTTCGCCCAGGAGGATGCGGCCCGCTACAAGGACCTCGCCGAGCGCGGCTCCGGCTCGATCCAGCAATCGCAATCGGCGACCTCGACGCTGCAGCAGCGGCAGGCCTCCCTGCAGAGCGCCCAGGCGAGCGTGGTAGCGGCCCAGAAGCAGATCGGCGCCCTCCAGGCGCAGAAGGCCTCGACCCAGGCGCAGCTCGCCCGCGACCGGGCACAGGTGGAGCAGGCCGAACTGAACCTCGGCTACACGACGGTCCGCGCCGTGCAGGCCGGCCGCGTCGTGCGGCTGACCGGCGGCATCGGCCAGCTCGCCCAGGCCGGCCAGAGCCTGGCGATGTTCGTGCCCGACGACATCTGGGTCACGGCGAACTTCAAGGAGACCCAGATCACCGACATGCGGCCGGACCAGCCGGTCGACATCGAGATCGACGCCTATCCCGGCCGCAAGATCCAGGGGACGGTGGCTTCGGTGCAGCCGGGCTCGGGTACGGCCTTCAGCCTGCTGCCGGCACAGAATGCCACCGGCAATTACGTGAAGGTGACCCAGCGCATCCCGGTCAAGATCGTGGTCAAGAACTGGCCGACGGACGTGTCGATCGGCCCGGGTATGTCGATCGTCCCGACCGTCACGGTGCGGTGAGCGCCATGGCCGGCGGGACCGGTGCGGCCGCGTCCGGACGCAAGCCGAACACGGGCAAGGCGCAAGGAGGCAAGACGCGAGGCGGCAAGACGCGAGGCGGCACGGCATCCGCGAAGGCGCCGGGTGGCCACAATCCGTGGCTGATCGCCGGCGTGGTGGCGCTGGCGACCTTCATGGAGGTGCTCGACACCACCATCGCCAACGTGGCGCTGCGCTACATCTCGGGCGGCCTCGCGGTCGGCCCCGACGAGGCCGCCTGGGTGGTGACGAGTTACCTGGTGGCCAACGCGATCACGCTCACGGCGTCGAGCTTCCTGGCCAAGCGCTACGGCCGCAAGGCGTTCTTCATGTGGTCGGTGGCCCTGTTCACCGTCTCGTCGATCCTGTGCGGCTTCGCCTGGAGCCTGGAATCCCTTCTGCTGTTCCGGGTGCTGCAGGGGCTCGGCGGCGGCGGCATGGCGCCGCTCGCCCAGTCGATCCTGGCGGATTCCTTCCCGCCCGAGAAGCGCGGCCAGGCCTTCGCGCTCTACGGCGTCGCCATCGTGGTGGCCCCGGTGATCGGCCCGACCCTCGGCGGCTGGCTCTCCGACAACGCCTCCTGGCACTGGTGCTTCCTGATCAACGGGCCTGTGGGGGTCATCGCCCTCGGGCTGATGTACTGGCTCATCGAGGACAGCGCGGCGGCCAAGAAGGAGCGCCGTGCGCTGGTCCGGAAGGGGATCCGCTTCGACATCGTCGGCTTCGTGCTGGTCGCCCTGTTCCTCGGCTCGCTGGAGGTGATCCTCGACGAGGGCCAACGGAAGGACTGGTTCGGGACCTCGACGCTGATGAACGTCTCCGGCGTGTTGATGGTCGTGTCGTTCGTGGCCATGATCCCCTGGCTCCTGACCAAGAAGAACCCGGCCGTCGATCTCCGCCTCATCGGCAACCGCCAGTTCGGCTCCTGCTTCCTGGTGATGATGTTCACCGGGGCGATCCTGATCGCCACCACGCAGTTCATCCCGCAGATCACGCAGGAATATTACGGCTACACCGCCACGCTGTCGGGGCTCGTGCTCGGTCCGGGGGGCATCGTCACGGTGGTGATGATGTTCCTCACAGGCCGCGTCTCCGCCTACGTGCAGCCGAAATGGCTGATCGCCGCCGGCATGACCATCGTGGCTTTGGGCATGGTCGACCTGACGCGGCTCGACGGCTCCACGACGTTCTCGTTCTTCGCGTGGTCGCGGGTCTATATCGGGATCGGCCTGCCGATGGTGTTCCTGTCGATCACCTCGGCCTCGTACGAGGGAATCCGCAAGGACCAGACCGATCAGGCCTCGGCGCTGATCAACGTCGCCCGCAATGTCGGCGGCTCGATGGGCGTCTCGCTGGCCCAGAACATCCTGGCCTACCGGAGCCAGTTCCATCAGAGCCGCCTGGTGGAGAGCGTCAACCCGACCGCGCCGGCCTATCAGGAGACCATGCGGCAGGCGACGCA
>NZ_BACT01000032.1:0-187 GCF_000333255.1 Methylobacterium sp. B1
TTTATAAAACCAAATAAATTATAATCATGAAGAATGCAGTTTTATCAGGGGGCATCATCGGCATATTAAGTATTTTATGGATTTTTTTAATGCCCCGCTTTGGCGTAACACCCCAAAAAGATGTAGTGGCGCCTGCCGAATATTTTTCGTTTGTAATACCGGCAATTGGCTTGTTTCTGGGTATGAT
>NZ_BACT01000031.1:0-2132 GCF_000333255.1 Methylobacterium sp. B1
GCCACTGGCGGACCGCCTGCCGCCAAAGCCGCAGCAGTGGAAAGCCGGTGCCCGAGGACAGGCCCTGCTCGTCGGCGTATCCCGTCGCGAGAAAGCCGAGCACGCCGCTCCCGACGGACAGGTAGGGCAGATAGGCCAGCGCGATGACGACCGGCACGAGGGCGACCATCCGCCAGTCCCAGGGTCGCCACAGGCCGGGCAGCGCGATCAGGGCGAACGGCTTGGCCAGCGCCCCCAGCACCACCGATGTCGCGCCCGCGTAGCGCCGGCCGACGGCCAGGGCCAGCCACAGGCCGAGCATCGTCAGGGCGATCATCACGCCGTCGATATGGCCCTGGCCCGCGATCTCCCAGATCGGGAGCGGATGCCAAGCGTAGGCCGCCACGCGGGTCTCCGACTGTCCCGTGAGCCGCAGCAGACCGACCAGGGCGAAGATCGTCACCGCCTCGCACGCCACGAGGGCGATCTTGATGGCGAGCGGGCTCGCCGAGATGCGGGTGACGAGGAGGAAGAACGCCTGCGCGATCGGGGGGTAGATGGTCACCGCGTAGTCGGCGCGGTTGATGAACGGGTAGACCTGCGCGTCGCGCAGGAACGCCAGTACCGGGTCGGCCGGGACGTAGCGATAGGGGTTGATCCCGGCGCTCTGCACGATTCCGTCCCAGACGTAGCGGAAGATGTCGGTCGACAGGATCGGCGGCGCGGGCAGCGCGAGGAGCCGCATCGCGAGGCCGGCCCCGACGATGATGGCCAGGGCCCGGGGCCCCGGGATTTCCTCCAGGCGCGCGGCCAGGGCGGCGATCACGCCACCGGCGCAGGCGAGCGCCAGGAACGCATCGTCGCCGAAGCCCTGAAGAAGCGGCATGCCGAGCCCGATCAGCACGGTTCCGGCGATGCCGAGGGCCGTCAGGCGCCGGACAGGGCTCACGCGTCACGCCATTGGGTCAGCAGCGCGCGCGTCGCGGGCGCCTGCCCCCCGACGATGCCGTCCGCAGCGAACGCCGGCGGGATTCCCGCGATCTCATCCTGAAGGAGGCGGAATGTCGCCGCGTCGTCGATGTCGTACCAATGGGGAAGCACCTTAACCTCCAGGCCGATTGCGGCGGCCTGCTCCAGCGTACGGGCCAGCACTGCGTCCGTGCTCCACGGGATGCCGGCGAAGAGTTCGGGATGGTCGGCCTTCAACCCGATATGCGTGTAGCCGCCGTCGATGGCGGGCCCCAGCACCACGCGGTCTCCGGACCGTCGCAGGGTGGTGACGGTGTCCGTGAGCAGCGATGCGGGCAGGGTCGGAGAGTCGGCGTTGATCAGCACGACGCAGTCGTGCGCCTGCTCGGTCAGCAGACGACGCACGGCTGTTCCGAGAATGACCCCGAAATCGGATCCTTCTTGAAGCAGCAGGCGGAAGGCGTGCGGCAGGATGGCAGCGAGCTCGGCCTCCGATCCCGCGGGCGCATAGATGCCGTATCCCTGCCTGCCCAGCGCCTCCGGGACCGCGAGCACGACACCGGCGACATCCGCCAGGAAACAGGCAGAGAGACGTGCTGCCTTCTCCGGGCCGAGGCGTGCGGCAAGGCGTGTCTTGGTCAGGCCGGGGCGCGGGGCCTTGCACATGATCCCGAGCGCTGCCGTCATGCGTCCCTCATGTCGGCGCAGCGCCGCGCGCCTGAAACTGTAATGGGACGATGCGTCCGCGGCAAAGAGAGAGCAAATTGTTGCTGGAAAGCCAAATCACAAAGTGCGACCGGGGTATGGCCCTCGCGGCCGATGAGGTTCTACGGGATGCCGGCGCCGGACCATTCGAGCCCGCACTGGCTGGACGTATAGTGTGGCGCGAGCCTCCGGGAGAAGGGCTGTCCGCTCTTGCCATGACCGCACCCGGAAGCGGACCAGCCGCTTTCGGTCAGTTTCGGCCTCCTTGGCGGCCGCCTCTGAACGGCTGAGTTGGGTGGTTTCCCGCCGGTCAGCTCTTAGGCTTCAAACTCATAAAGCAGCCCTCCGACCTACATCCGCTCCTTGATGCCGGCACTGACGAGCCACCAGTTCACCGGGTAGCTGGTCAGGCAGCCCGCCACCATTTGCAACCTGCTTGGGGGCCCAAAATCTGACGAATTCACGGGCCCCCGGTCCCC
>NZ_BACT01000030.1:0-3281 GCF_000333255.1 Methylobacterium sp. B1
GGCCTCGGTGCGCTCATCCTGTTCCCCCTCGCCTCGCGCCGTTTTGCCGGGCCGATCGGGCAGCCCTTCGGGCGGGTGCTGCTCGTGGTGGTGCGCTCGACGCCGGAATACATGCTGGCCTACGTGCTGCTGCAGCTGCTCGGACCCTCGATGCTGCCGGCGATCCTGGCTCTGACGATCCACAATGCCGGCATCGTCGGCTTCCTGATGGGGCGTCACGCCGACGACCTCGCCTACCGCCCCGACGCGCCGACCGGCCTGAACCTCTACAGCTACGAGACGCTGCCCCGGCTCTACGGGCAGTTCCTGGCCTACCTGCTCTACCGCTGGGAGCTGATCCTGCGCGAGAGCGCGATCTTCGGCATCCTCGGCGTGGCGACGCTCGGCTTCTACGTCGATGCCGCGATCTCGGAGTTGCGCCTGGACGTCGCTGTGCTGCTGATCGTCGCCACGGCGCTCCTGACCGCGATGGTCGACGCGCTGTCCCGGGCCCTGCGCCGGTCGCTGCGCCTCGCCGATCTGCCGACACGGCTGTCCAAACCCCTGCACGGGTCCGCGGCCGACCCGCCGCTGCGGGCGGCCTGTACCTGACGGCGCGCGGCCCTTGAGAGGATCGAAACGATGCGGACGGATCCGTTCACCGATACGTGGCTGTTCCTGATCGGGCAGCAGAGCGACGAGGTCGCCCTCGGTTGGGGGCGCTGGCTGGTCGCGGCCGGTCTCGCCCTGCTGGTCCTGGCCAGCATCGTCATCGCGATCCGGGAATGGATCGAGGATCCGGCCCAGCGGACCGGCCGCGACGTCACCCTGTGGGCGCTGCGCGCCCTGATCGGCGGCATGTGGTTCCAGGGCATGCTTTGGAAGCTGCCGCTCTTCTCCACCGAGAACGGGCTCTATTATTGGACCGGTGAGGAGGTGACCAACGCCGCCTTCGCGATCCACCGGGAGTTTGTGAAGGGCGTGCTGCTGCCGACGCCGAACTTCTACATCCTGGACGTGATGGTCTTCTTCACGGAGCTGACCTTCGCGGTCTCGCTGCTCCTCGGGCTCGGCGTCCGGATCGTCGGGGCGATCGGCGTCGTCTTCGTGGCGCAGCTCTGGCTCGGCCTCTACCTGCATCCGCAGGAATGGCCGTGGACCTACGTCTTCCTCGGCGGCCTCATGGCCCTGTTCAGCGTGTTCGGAGCGGGTCGCAGCCTCGGCCTCGACGCCGAACTGCGCCGCCGGTACCCGCCCGGCCTCACCTTCGGATGGGCCGCGAACCTCGTCCGCATCGCGACCTGAGAGCGGCCGGTCAGCCGGCCGGGCGGCCCTCGCGGGACAGGGCGCGGGCGAGGCGCAGGAAGGTCGTGCCGATCACCCAGGCGGCGCGCATCCCCACCCGCCAGTCCCCCGAGACCTTGGAGGCGCCGCCCTGCCGCGGCCGCTGCCCGACGGCGACCTCCGCGCAGCGCAGGCCCGCCGCCGAGGCGCGCATCAGCATCTCCAGATTCCAGCCGTAGGTCTCGTCCCGCATGCCGAGGCGCTCCAGCGCGTCGCGGCGGATCGCCCGGAACGGGGACATGTCGGTGAAGCGGGCCCCGTAGGTGAGCCGCAGCAGCCAGCCGGCGAGGTGACCGGCGACGATCTGCTGGGGGCTCATGGCGCCCGGCTCGCGGTCGCCGCGGATCCGGGAGCCGTGCACGAAATCCGCCAGGTTGGCGCGGATCGGATCGAGGAGGGCCGGCGCGCAGTCGAGCCGGTCGCTGCCGTCGCCGTCGACGAACAGGACGATGCGGGTCTCCGGCGGCAGCGCGGCGATCCCGGTCTGGATCGCCCGGCCGTAACCGCGGCGGCGCTCCACGAGGACGCGCGCGCCCGACGCGGCGGCCCGATCGCGGGTCGCATCCCGCGAGCCGCCATCGACGACGAGGACCGCATCGGCCCCGTGCGCCACGAGACCCGCCACGACGGCGCCGATCGCGGCCTCCTCGTCGAGGCAGGGCACGATGGCGGTGACGAAGGCTTCGGCGGTCACAGGCTCCAGCGGAGCCCGCAATTGCCGCAGGCCTGCGGCGGCGTGTCGGAGAGAAGGGCGGCCCGGAAATCCACGTAGGCCGGGCCATTCCAGATCGCCCGCAGGGTGTCCTGCGTGGCGTCGCCGAGGGTGTAGTTCTCGTAGCCGCGCTGCGAGAATGGCGCGATGCAGCATGGCAGCGCCCGGCCGTTGGCGGTGACGTACATCACGTTCCAGGGCCGGCGGCACAGGGACCAGGGCGAGCCGTCGGTGTCGCGACGCAGGCTCATCCCCGGCTCGCTCGCCGCCCCGGACGCCGAGAAGGTGAGCCCGAGCGCGCGTGCGACCGCCTCGGCTTCGGACAGGTAATGGGCCTCGTCCGCCTCCATGCGCTCGTATAGGGCCTGATCGGGCCGCGCCATGCCGAGGGCGTCGTCCGCGAAGTAGACCAGCCGCTGGAGGTAGACCTCCTTCACGCCGGCCTCGGCCGCCACCCGCACGAAGGCGGGCAGCTCCGGCAGGGTCTCCTTGAGCCCGGTGAGCCAAGCCGAGACCCGGGGCTTCGCGTGGCCCTCGCGCTCCTGCAGCGCCCGGAAGGCCCGGACGTTCTTCAGAATCCGTTCGAAATAGTCCTTTCCGCGCACGGTGATGTACGAGGCGCGTGTCGACGCATCGAGCGAGACGCGCAGCTCGTCCAGGCCGGCCTCGATCAGGGCCCGTCCGTTCTTCTCGGACAGCACCGTGCCGTTGGTGTTGAACAGGACGTAGGTTCCGCGATCCTTGAGGTAGCGCACCATCCGGGGCAGGTCCTTGACCAGCATCGGCTCGCCGACCCCGTGAAGCACGGCGCGGCTGAGATCCGGCACCTGATCGACGATGCGCGTGAACAGGTCCCAGCTCATGTCGGCCGGCGGCTCGAGCTCGACATAGGTGCGCGGACAGGTGGTGCAGAGCAGGTTGCAGCGGTTCGTCACCTCCAGATAGAGGCAGACCGGCAGCCGCTCGACGACGGTCTCGACCGTCCGCGGCGCCGCCTCGTGATAGCGACGCGGGTCGATGGCCGGCGTGGCGAGGTGGGTGGCTGCGGTCATCGGGTGAGTCCGGAGCGGCGGCGGAGTTCGACGTGCACGAGCGACGCCGCCGCCACCAGGGCGGCGAGGATCGCCGAGCGGGCCTCGTAGGGCAGCTGCGGATCGCCGGGGACGACGTCGTAGAGCATGAAGCCTCCCACCGTGAGGACCCACCTGGAAGCGTGGCGGCGACGCTCAAGAACGCACGGCCAGCA
>NZ_BACT01000029.1:0-7908 GCF_000333255.1 Methylobacterium sp. B1
CCGGGTGGGTTTCCGGGTAGGTTGTTGACACGTCGACCCGGTGCCCGAGTTCGCCGAGGATGCGCGCCCAACGCATCGCCGTGGTCCGATTGCCGGCACGAGACATTCTCGCCGCCGGTGTAATCAGGCTGATTCTCATGGTTGCAACAGGAATCCGGGACGTTCGATGAGTGCACAGGTCTCGACTGCCGATCTCGTGGCGATGCTTGAAGATGCCAGAGCGCGGACGCTCGAACTGGTGTCGGGCCTCGATCAGGCGCGTCTGATGGGCCCGCAGAGCGAGATCGTGAACCCCCTTCTCTGGGAAATCGGCCATCTCGCCTGGTTTCACGAACATTTCATCCTGCGCGGGCTCGACCGGTCGCCGCCCCGAATGGCGGAAGCCGACGGGCTCTACGACTCCGCGCGGGTGCCCCACGCGACGCGCTGGTCGATTCCGCTCCCGGCTTTGCCCGACACCCTGGCCTACATGGCCCGTGTGCAGGAGGCGCTTGTCCGTCGTCTCGAAGGCCGCGAGCCGACACCGCAGGAGGCCGAGCTCTACCAGCTCGTCGCCTTCCACGAGGATATGCACGACGAGGCCTTCACCTACACGCGTCAGACCCTGGGCTATCCGCGGCCGTCCTTCGCCGCCTCAGCCTCGGCCCGGGACACGGGGACGGGTCCCTGGCCGGGCGACGTCGCGGTCGGCGGGGGCACGTGGCAGCTCGGCGCCGAGCCCGACGGCGGCTTCGTCTTCGACAATGAGAAATGGGCGCATCCCGTGTCCGTCGCGGCGTTCCGCATCGCCCGCGCGCCGGTGACGAACGCTGAGTTCGCCGCCTTCGTGGCGGATGGCGGCTATCGGAATCCTGCCTGTTGGGATGCCGAGGGGACTCGGTGGCGCGACGGGTGCGGTGCCGAGCACCCGGTCTACTGGTCGCGTCGCGGGTGGGACGAGTGGACCTGCAGGAGGTTCGACCGGGACGAGCCGCTCGCGCCCGATCAGCCGATCGTCCACGTCAACTGGTACGAGGCCAACGCCTATTGCCGCTGGGCGGGCAGACGCCTGCCCACCGAAATTGAATGGGAGGCTGCGGCGGCCGGTGCGCCGACGCCCGACGGCAAATTGAGCCGCACCAAGCGGCCCTATCCCTGGGGGGACAGTGCGCCGACCCCTGAGCACGCCAACCTCGATGGCGGGCATCTCGGCTGTGTCGACGTCGCGGCCTTCCCCGAGGGCGACAGCGCCTGGGGCTGCAGGCAGATGCTCGGCAACGTCTGGGAATGGACGGCGAGCCCGTTCCTGCCTTTCCCGGGCTTCGCACCCGACGCCTACAAGGAATACTCGGAGCCCGCCTTCGGAACGCGTAAGGTCCTGCGGGGCGGCGCCTGGGCGACACGCGCGCGGATGATCGATACCGACTACCGCAACTTCTTCGGACCGGAGCGCCGCGATGTGTTCGCCGGCTTCCGGACGGCGGCTCTCTAGATCGGGAACCGAGCGGTCGCGACGGCAGCGACGAGGCGGAGCGCCGTCGTCGCGCCGTTGGCCTCGCCCTTCTCGAAATCGCCGGCCTGACCCATCTGGTTGGTCACGTGGGCGAAGCACAGGACGGCCTTGCCGTGCGCCTGGGCGAACGCGTAGAGGCCCGCCGCCTCCATCTCGACCGCGAGGATCCCCCGCGCCCGGGCCGCCGCGATGGCCCGTTCAGTCTCGCGATAGGGGGCGTCGGTCGTCCAGGTGGCGCCCCGTTCGACGGGTTCACCGATCCCCGTCAGCGCGGGCGCCACGGCCGCCACCAGATCCCGTGGAGCCTCCACGAACGCGGCCGGCGGCAGGTAGTGGTAGCTCGTGCCCTCGTCGCGAAGGGCCGCGTCGATGAGAATGAAATAGGGCGGCGCCCGCAGCGCCGTGATCTGTCCAGACGAGGTGATGCTGATCAGGAGTTCGCAGCCTGAGGCGAACATCTGCTCGGCCACCAGCACGGCGAAGGGCGCGCCGACCGCGCAGCCGACGATGCCGATCGCGCGCCCGGATTCCTCGAACCGGTACAGGGTGCTGTGGTAGCAGGCCCAATCGGGATCGGGCCGAGCCCGCCCAGTCGCGCAGAGGTGGCGCACGATGTCGCCGTCCGGGTCGAGGACGCAGAGGGCCGGCACTAGACCGGCGCCGAGACCGCGTTGCCGGCGCGCCTCGCGGAGCAGGTTCTCGGGCGTGAACGCCGAGGCCTCTCCGTGCGCCTTGTCGTTCAGGATCGGGGCGGTCGCCGGCTCGTGGGGCGGCATCGGGCGGTGTCAGGCCTCGACCCGGATCGCAGCCGGGCCGGCCTCGAACCGTCCGACGACAACGGCCTGCGCGAAGCCCGCCGCATGGCATTGGGCGAGGATCGCGTCCGCCCGCGCGGGGGTGCAGGTGACGAGCAGGCCCCCGGAGGTCTGGGGATCAGTGAGGATGTGCCGGCGCCAGTCCGGCAGGCCCTCGGGCAGGCTCACCTGGCCTCCGAAGCTCGCCCAGTTCCGATGCGAGGCGCCGGTGACGAAACCCTCCTGCGCGAGGGCCTCGGCCCGGGGCAGGAGCGGGAGGCCGCCCTCGGCGATCACGAAGGTCAGGCCGGCGCCGCGCGCGAGTTCGAGGCCGTGGCCCAGCAGGCCGAAGCCGGTGATGTCGGTGATGGCGTGGACCTCCGGATCGCGCGCCAGATCCGCCCCGACCTTATTGAGGCGTGTCGTGGTGGCGATGAAATCGGCGTGGCCGGCAGCGTCGAGGGCCTCCCGCTTGATCGCCGCCGAGTAGATCCCGACGCCGAGGGGCTTGGTCAGGATGGCAACGTCACCAGCCCGGGCATCGGCATTGCGCCGCAGATGCGCGCGGTCGCACGAGCCGATCACCGCCAGGCCGTAGATCGGCTCCGGCGTGTCGATCGAGTGGCCGCCCGCGATGGGGATGCCCGCCTCCGCGCAGGTGGCTGCGCCGCCCTTCAGGATCTCGGCGACGGTCTCGGGGGCGATCTTGCCGACCGGCATGCCCAGGATGGCCAGCGCCAGCATCGGCTTGCCGCCCATCGCGTAGACGTCGGAGATGGCGTTGGTGGCGGCGATCCGGCCGAAATCGTGTGGGTCGTCCACCATCGGGGTGAAGAAGTCCGTGGTGGCGATCAGACAGGTGCCGTCATCCAGGGCCCAGACCGCCGCGTCGTCGGCGGTCTCGTTGCCAACCAGCAGGCGCTCGAAGGGACCGGCGACCGGCTGGTCGGCGAGGAGCGTGCGCAGCACCGCGGGATCGAGCTTGCAGCCGCACCCGCCGCCATGGGCGAGGCTGGTGAGACGAACCGGGGTCGTATCCATCGATCAATCCTCTCGTGTCGTGTTCCCGGATGGACCGGGCCGGGCGCTCTGTCACCAGACAAGTGCGGGCATCCGGTACAGGCGGGCCGACGCGTCCGCCGGCGGGGGCGGCGCGGCGCCGATCTGGAGTGCCGCGAAGCCGTGACTGAGGGCGCCCGCCACGTCGAGGGCGACGGTGTCGCCGATCCCCAGGACCCGGGCGGGCTCGATGGACCGGCCGCGCAGGCGCTCGGCCTTGTCCAGGGCCCGGCAGTAGATCAGGGCGCCGGGCTTACCCGTCTCGACGACGATACCCCCACGGGCGCGGTAGCGCTCGGCGACGAGGCCGGCGAAGCGCAGGCGCGTCGCACCCACCGTCAAGCTCGTGTCCGGGTTGGTGCAGAGCAGGGGCAGGCCGCGCCGGAACGCGGCTTCGAGGGTCGCGTCGAGGCCATCGTCGCAATCCGGATAGCCCGTGCAGACGATCTGTTCGGCGGCATCGACCGGGACCGGCGTGACCGGCATCCCCTCGAACAGGACCCGGTCGCGCCCCGGCCCGATGTGATGGACGCACCGGACACCCGCCGCGTCGAGGAGGCTCCGGGCGACGTCGGCTCCGGTCACGAGATCGTCGTAGGTGTCGGGGATCCCGCGGGCGCGGAGGAGTTCTGACAGGTGTGCGCCGGGCTCGGCCGCGTTCGAGACGAGGATCACCGTGCCACCGCCGGCCCGGAAGGCGGCCAGCGCCGCGGTGGCGGCGGGAAAGACCCGCGTCGCGTCGTGGAGCACGCCGAAGACGTCGCACAGGATGACCGCATAGGACTCCGCGAGCCGGCTCAGGCTGGTGCGCGCCGCGGGCGCGTCAGCCACGGGCGGGCCGCGCCTGGACGATCGTCGTGCAGGCGCTCTCGAGCTTCGGCAATTCGCGGGCCGGCGCCATGACGATCGACAGGGGGCGGACCTCGCCGCGCACGATCGGGCAGTACGGGTCGACCTGATCGAGCCGCTCCATCAGCCGCCGCCGCCCGGCGCAGCCGCCGTGGCAGGCTTCCTCGTAGTCGCAGCCCCGGCAGGGCTCCGGCAGGGCCCGGACCGCCGCGAAGGGGGCCGTCTCGACGATCTCGCTGCCGGCCTCGCGCAGGGTGTCAAGGCTCTGGCCGGTGCCACCCCAGTAGACGCAGGGTTGCACCGTCGCCCGGGGCGTGACGCGCACCGTGCCGATCCCGCATCCGCCCCGCCGCGCCGGGAGGCCCGCCATGGCCCGGACGAGCGGCTCGCCGATGGCGATCACGTCGGTCTCGGCGAAGAGGCGCGCGAACCCGTCCCAGTATTCCTCGTAGGTGAGCGCGAAGGCGTCGGTGCGCACCGCCTGGTAGACGTTGATGCGCAGCGGCGCGTCGAAGCCGCGGGCCAGGGCGGCGATCTCGTGCAGCCGGTCGAAATTGGTCCGCATCATCACGGCGATGAAGGTCACGCCGACGCCCAGCGCCCGGCAGCGGGCCGCCTGCGTCATCACGAGGTCCCAGTTGCCGGCCCCGCGCTGCGCGTCCTGCTCCTCCCGGTTGGGATAGTCGATCGAGAATTCCACGTCGGCGAAGGCCTGCACCGCCGTGTCATCCATCACGGCGATCGAGTGCCCGTTCGACGTGATCGTGAGCTTGATCGGCTCGGCCCGGAGCAGATCGAGAAGCTGCGGGAACTGGGGGTGCATCCCGTTCTCGCCGGTCCCCAGATTGACCGAGCGCACCGGCAGGCTGTCGAGCACCGTCCGCAGCTGTTCCGGTCCGAGCCGGTCCAGGCGATCGGGATCGCGGTAGCAGAAGGAGCAGGCGAGATTGCACTCGTTGGTGAGCCCGACGCCCAGGGCGAATGACGGTGTCGGGGCGACGATGTTCGGCTCCGGAGGCTGCGGCGTCCCGGCGTCCATGGCCATGCAGATCCTCTCGCCTGATCTCGACAGGCACCATCGGGCGACCGGCGCCCGATTTCGGGCGTCATGGCGTCCTTCGCACGGCCAGCCGCATCAGTAACATCACATCTTCAGCAAGATTGATCACCGCGGCCGGCCTTTACTCTCTACACCGGGACAGCCGCCAGGGCCGAATTCGAACAGGCCGAAGTCGTGACAGCGCCCGCCGGGCCGATTGCCGCAGCGAAGCGACTTCGCGATGGGTAACCGCACGGTGCGGTGACACGAATAAGCGCGATCAGCAGGGCTCGCCGAGCGCTCCGCTAGACATGGGCTAGCTGTCAGTTGATTGGACATCGATGCCGGCGTGGCGTCGATCGCAGTCGGAATCCGAACGGGAGCACTCGATGCTGAGACGGACACTGGGCTGGTCGTTGCTGGGCGCGCTGACCTGCCTCGCGCTGCCCCAGGCAGCCGGCGCGCAGGGCGCCAAGCCGGCCTTCGTCTTCACCGGCATCCCCGATCAGGACGAGAGCCGCCTCGTCGAGCGCTTCGGCAAGGTCGCCGCGTACCTCGAGGGCAAGCTCGGTGTGCCGGTGACGTACCTCCCGGTGAAGAACTACCCGGCAGCGGTCACGGCCTTCACGAACGGACAGGTCCAGCTCGCGTGGTTCGGCGGGTTCACCGGCGTCCAGGCCCGCAAAGCCTCGCCCGGGGCCCAGGCGATCGCGCAGGGAGCGGAGGATGCGGCCTTCAAGACCTACCTCATCGCCAACACCAAGACGGGCCTGACGCGCACGACCGACTTCCCGAAGGCGATCGCCGGCAAGACCTTCACCTTCGGCTCCCGGGCCTCGACCTCGGGCCGGCTGATGCCGGAATACTTCATCCGCGAGGCCTTTCCGGGCAAGACGCCCGAGGAGGTTTTTTCCCGCGTTGGTTTCTCCGGCGATCACAGTCGCACGATCCAGCTCGTCCAGTCCGGGGCCTTCGAGGTCGGTGCGGTGGACTATTCGGTCTGGGATCTGGACAACAAGGCCGGCAAGATCGACCCGAAGGAGGTCGGCATCATATGGGAGAGCCCACCCTTCCCGGATTATCAGTGGACCGTGCGCGGCGATGTCGACGCGATCTACGGTGCCGGGTTCACGGAGCGGCTCAAGGCAGCGCTGATCGGCATCACCGATCCTGCGATCCTCGCGCCCTTCGCGCGCTCGAAGTTCATCCCGGTGACCAACGCCGCCTACGAGCCGGTGGAGCGCGTGGCGAAATCCACGGGCCTGCTGGATTGAGCCGCGCGCTGCCGTGAGCCTGCCCCGAGCCGAAGCCGAAGTCGTTCTGTCGGGCGCGACGGCGGCCTATGACGGCAAGCCCGTCCTGTTCGGCGTGGACCTCACCGTCCGGGCGGGCGAGCGCGTCGCGCTGATGGGTCGATCCGGCGCGGGGAAGTCCACCCTGCTCGGGCTGATCCACGCCCAGGCCCGGCCGCGGGTGGCCCTGATCCCGCAGGCGGCCGCCCTGGTGCGGACGCTCTCGGTCTTCCACAACGTCTACATGGGCCGTCTCGACCGGCGCTCGACCCTGCACAACCTGCGCACCCTGGCGTTCCCGGCCCGCGCCGATCTCGCTGAGGTCAGCGGGATCCTCGGGGAGGTCGGGCTCGCCGACGCGGTCCGGGCCAAGGCCGGGGCGCTGTCGGGCGGCCAGCAGCAGCGCGTCTCGGTCGCGCGGGCGCTCTACAACGGGCGTCCCATCCTGCTCGGCGACGAGCCGGTCTCGGCCCTGGACCGCAGGCAGGGCGGCTTGATCCTGGAGCGGATGGCCGCCCGCCACCAGACCCTCGTCCTGGCGCTCCACGACATCGCCCTGGCGCTGGCGCACACGGACCGGATCGTGGTCCTCGATGCGGGTCGGATCGTCCTCGACGCGCCCGCCCGCGACCTGGACGAGGCGGCCCTCGTCCCGTTTTACGGGCAGGCCGCATGAACGCCGCGCGTTTGATGCCCGGCGCGGGCTACGCGACGGCGACCCGCTGGTTCGTCGGCGGTGCCGCAGCGGCGCTGCTTGGCGCCGACCTCGCGATCACCAGCCTCCATCCCTGGGCCGACCTGCAGCGCCTGCTCGCCGGCCTGGTCCATCCGGACTTCCCGGCGGTGGAGATCTGGAGCGTCGTCTACACCGTCGCCTTCGCGGTCCTCGGGGTCACGCTCGGGGCCGGGACGGGCTTCGTCCTCGCGATCCCGTTTGCCCGGTCCCGGAGCGTGCGGCTCGCCTGCGCCGGCCTGCGCTCGGTCCACGAGCTGTTCTGGGCGCTGCTGCTAACGCAGGTGTTCGGCCTGTCGGCGACCACCGGCATCCTCGCCATCGCGCTGCCCTACGCGGGCATCTGCGCGAAGGTCTATTCGGAGATCATCGAGGAGGCGGATCTCTCCGCCCTGCGGGTCCTGCCGGCGGGGACCGGCGCCCTCTCGGCTTTCATGTACGCCCGCCTGCCGGAGGTCGCCCCGGCCTTCCGGCACTACACGCTCTACCGGTTCGAGTGCGCCATGCGCTCGACCCTGGTGCTTGGCTTCATCGGCCTGCCCACCATGGGCTTCTACCTCGAATCCGCCTTCCGGCAGGGCCGCTACGCCGAGGCCGGGGCCCTGCTCCTGGTCTTCTACGCTCTGATCGGCTCCCGCCGCCTCTGGATG
>NZ_BACT01000028.1:0-1504 GCF_000333255.1 Methylobacterium sp. B1
CTGACGCCCCCGAGTCAAGCCGCTGTGTGCGGCGCGGCGATAAGGTCGACCCGCGATCGTCGCGGTATGTTGCCGGTAACGCTGCCGGTGCGGCGCTCACGCGATGGCGCTGTCGTATCGGGCCGTCCCGTCGTCCAGGAAGCCGCCGGATTGGCGCGACCACAATCCGGCATAGACGCCACCGCGCGCAACCAGCTCGGCGTGGGTCCCCTCCTCGATGATCCGGCCGCGGTCGATGACGACGAGCCGGTCGAGGGCCGCGATGGTCGACAGGCGGTGCGCGATGGCCAGCACGGTCTTGCCGGCCATCAGGGTGTCGAGGGAGTCCTGAATCGCCGCCTCGACCTGGCTGTCGAGGGCCGAGGTCGCCTCGTCGAGAATCAGGATCGGGGCGTCCTTCAGCATGACGCGGGCGATGGCGATCCGCTGCCGCTGCCCGCCGGAGAGTTTGACGCCGCGCTCGCCGACCTGGGCGTCGTAGCCCCGCCGCCCCTTGTGATCGACGAGATCGGCGATGAACGCGTCCGCATGCGCCAGCCGGGCCGCCCGCTCGATCTCCGCCTGGCTGGCGTCGGGGCGGCCATAGGCGATGTTGTCGCGGATGGAGCGGTGCAAGAGCGACGTGTCCTGGCTGACCATCGCGATGGCTTCGCGCAGCGATTGCTGAGTCACCGCGGCGATGTCCTGGCCGTCCACCAGGATGCGCCCGCTCTCCACGTCGTAGAGGCGTAGGAGCAGACCCGCCAGCGTCGACTTGCCCGCGCCGCTGACGCCGACCAGCCCGACCTTCTCGCCGGGGCGGATCGTCAGGGAGAAATCCTCGATGACCGTGGCGTCGCCGCGTCCGTAATGGAAGCCGACTTCCTCGAATCGGATCTCGCCGCCGGTTACGACGAGGGACTGCGCGTCCGGCACGTCGACCAGGGCGTGCGGCCGGGCCATCGTCTGCATGCTCTCCTGGACCACGCCGACATTCTCGAAGACACCGCGCACGGTCTGCATGACCCAGCCCGACATGGCGATCAGGCGCAGCACGAGGGCGAGACCCGCCGACGCCTCGCCGGTGGTCATGCCGCCGTCGCGCCACAGGATGAGGCACGCGGCACCGGTGGCGATCAGGAGCGTGCTGTTGAGGAGTCCAAGCAGGCTGGTGGTCAGGGTCACCAGCCGGAACTGGTGAAGATAGGCGGCCGTGTGGACGTCCACCGCGTCCTGCACCGCGGCCCGCTCCTCGCGGTCGCGGGCGAAGAGCTTGACCGTCAGGATGTTGGTGTAGCTGTCGACGATCCGGCCGATGAGCGTCGAGCGGGTGTCGGCGGTCTTGTGCGAGCGCGCCCGGGCCCGGGGCACGAACCACGCGGTCAGGGCCGCGTAGGCGGCGATCCAGAGCAGCACCGGGACGGCGAGCCACGGCGAGATCGCGCTGAACAGCCCGACCGCCGTGATCGCGTAGATCGCCACGTAGAGGAGCGTGTCGATGAAGACGACCGCGAGTTCCCGCACC
>NZ_BACT01000027.1:0-76 GCF_000333255.1 Methylobacterium sp. B1
CCGGCGTGATCGGGCCCCGGGCCCGCACCTGCCGACGCAGGCTCTTCCAGTGCAGCACCAGGGCGGCTTGCGGGTT
>NZ_BACT01000026.1:0-10723 GCF_000333255.1 Methylobacterium sp. B1
ACCGGCTGCTCGCCCTCGACGTCTCGGATGCGGGGCGATTCTCCGGACCGATCCGGGCCGCCGTCTACGGCGACCTGCTGCACGATTATTATGGCCTGGACCCGGCACCGGCCGGGTCGGAACGCCGCCGCATCGACGAGGACGCCGCATGATCTCCGTCAACGAGGACATGAAGCAGGAGATGCTGCGGCGCGGCATCTCGGTGCTGCATCCGGCTCCGTTCGGACTGCCGGAGGACTGCACCTTCGAGCCACCGTGCAGCATCAAGTGGATGGGCATCGATTACTGCCTCACCATGGGAGCCTTCTCGTACGCGGTGAGCGGCTACTATTTCGGCGCGGACATCGCCCGCTACTGCTCGATCGGCGAGAGCGTCCAGGTCGGGCGCGGCAGCCACCCGGTCCATTGCGGCTCGACCTCGCCGCTGTTCTACACGCACCACTCGGCGGTGTTCGACCGCCTGGACCCGCGGGCGGAGGATTACGAGATCTGCGGCCCCTATCTGTGGCCCAAGCGCGTGCGCATCGGCAACGACGTCTATATCGGCCACGGCGCCTTCCTGATGCCCGACATCACGATCGGCGACGGGGCGATCATCGGCGCCATGGCGGTGGTGACCAAGGACGTGCCGCCCTACGCGATCGTGGCCGGCAGCCCGGCCCGGATCGTGAAGATGCGCTTCCCCGACGCGCTGATCGAGCGCTACCTGAAGGTGCAGTGGTGGCGCTACGCCTTCTGGGACCTGCGCCAGTGCTCGATCACCGACCCGGAGAAATTCCTCGACGCCGTGGAGGAGCGGATCGCCGGCGGGATGCAGGAATACCGGCCGGACCTGATCCCGATCCAGTCGCTGCTGCCGGGCGCCTGAGGTCCGGGGCGCCGCGACGGCCCGTTCCCTCCGGCCGATCGGCAGAGAGCCCGGGGCACGGTACGCTCACCCCGCCAGCACCCGGGCGGCCGCGTCTCCGAGCGCCCGCACCCCGAGGGCGAGGTCGGCGTCGCTCGTATCCTCCGCCCAATGGTGGCTGATGCCGCCGATCGAGGGCACGAACAGCATCGCGGCCGGCAGGATCCGGGCGACGTTCTGCGCGTCGTGTCCGGCCCCCGAGGGCATCACCTGCCATCCGCCGGGGCAGACCCGCTCGGCGGCCTCCGAGAGGGCGCGCATCAGGTCCGGGTCGCAAGGGGCGGGGATCGCCTTGGAGAGAGCCGTCAGCGTCGCCGGGCAGCGCTCGCGCCGGTTCGATTCGCGCACCAGCGCCTCCAGGCAGGCCTCCATCCGCTCCAGCACCGGCATCGCCACGTCGCGGAACTGGAAGAACACCTCCGCCCGGCCCGGGATGATGCTGAAGCCGCCGGGATCCAGGGTGATCCGCCCGGTGGTCCAGGTGCTGCGCGGGCCGCAGACCTTCGGAAACGCCTGGTCGATCGCCGCCAGGAGCCGCACCGCCGAGAGGCCCGCGTCCCGGCGCTCCGCCATGGTGGTGCCGCCGGCATGGTCCTGGTTGCCCTCGAACACGATCCGGAACTGCCAGATCGCCACGATGCCGCTCACCACGCCGAGATGCAGGCCGGCGGATTCGAGCTGCGTGCCCTGCTCGATATGCATCTCCAGGAAGCCGCGGTAGCGGCCCGGATCGAGCCGCATCCGGGGCAGGCCGGCCAGGCCCGCGGCTTCGAGCGCCGCGCGCAGGGGGGTGCCGTCGGTGCGGTTGCGGGCTTCGTCGATCTCGGCCTCGGTCAGGTCGCCGATCGCCGAGCGGCTGCCCAGGAAACCGCCGGAGAAATGCCCCTCCTCGTCCGCGAAGGCGACGACGTCGACGGGCAGGCCGGCCCGGGCCAGCGCCACCCCGGCCACGACCCCGAGCGCCCCGTCGAGCCAGCCGGCCTCGTTCTGGGTCTCGATATGGCTGCCGACCAGGAGATGCGGGCCGGGGCCGCGGTGGCGCCCCAGCACGTTGCCGATCCCGTCGATGGAGGCCGCGAGCCCGCAGGCCTCCAGCTTGGCCATCAGCCAGCGGCGGGATTCCATGTCCTCGGGCGAGAAGGTCGTCCGGTGGACGCCAGTGCGGAACCGGCCGATCTCGCGCAGGGCGTACAGGTCGGCCAGGAAGGCGCGGGTGTCGATCTCGATCATGCGGGGCCCGGATGCTGGAGGGCGCCCCCTGCAAGCCGCATGCGCCTTCCTATTCCGCCGCCGCAGGTCTCCAGTCCGCCGGCTGCGTCCCCGCCATCCAGGCGGCGAGGTCGGTCCGGGCCCGGTCGGTGAGCGCGCGCTTCTTCAGCGCGGCCTTCTCGGGCCCGCGCAGGCGCCGGCCGGTCTCGTTGCGGGGGGCCTGCGCGAGCGGCGGGAACAGGCCGAAATTGACGTTCATCGGCTGGAACGAGCGCGGGGCGTTGGCCTCGCCGTCCGCCGCGACGTGGCCGCCGGTGATGTGGGCGATGAGCGCGCCGAGGGCCGTCGTCTGGGGCAGGGGGGCGAGGGGCCGGCCGGCCGCCTCGGCGACGGCGAAGCGGCCGGCCATCAGCCCGACCGCGGCACTCTCCACGTAGCCCTCGCAGCCGGTGATCTGGCCGGCGAAGCGCAAGGCGGGCCGGGCCTTCAGCCGGAGGGTGGCGTCGAGGAGGCGCGGGCTGTCGAGATAGGTGTTGCGGTGCAGGCCCCCGAGGCGGGCGAACTCGGCCCGCTCCAGGCCGGGGATCGTGCGGAAGATCCGGACCTGCTCGGCATAGGTCAGCTTCGTCTGGAAGCCGACCATGTTGTAGAGGGTGCCCAGCGCGTTGTCCTGGCGCAGCTGCACGATCGCGCAGGGCTTGACCAGCGGGTCCCGCGGGTTGGTGAGCCCCACGGGCTTCATCGGGCCGTGGCGCAGGGTCTCGGGCCCGCGCTCGGCCATCACTTCGACGGGCAGGCAGCCGTCGAAATAGGGCGTGCCCTCCCATTGCTTGAACCCGATCTTCTCGCCCGCCACGAGGGCGGCCACGAAGGCGTCGTACTGCTCCCGGTTCATCGGGCAGTTCAGATAGTCGGCCCCCGTGCCGCCCGGCCCCGGCTTGTCGTAGCGGGACTGGAACCACGCCACCTCCATGTCGATCGAGTCGCGGTGGACGATGGGCGCGATGGCGTCGAAGAAGGCGAGGGATTCGGCCCCGGTAAGCCCCCGGATCCCCTCGGCGAGGGCGGGTGCGGTGAGCGGGCCGGTGGCGACGATGCAGGGGCCCCACGCCTCCGGCGGCAGCCCCTCGACCTCCCCGCGGACCAGGGTCACGTTGGGGTGCTGCTCCAGGGTCCGGGTCACCGCCGCGGAGAACCCCTCCCGGTCGACCGCCAGCGCCCCGCCCGCCGGCACTTGGTTGGCGTCGGCCGCCCGCATGATCAGCGAGCCGAGCGTGCGCATCTCCTGATGCAGCAGCCCGACCGCGTTGCCCTCCGGGTCGTCCGACCGGAAGGAATTCGAGCAGACGAGCTCGGCGAGCCCGTCGGTCTGATGGGCCTCGGTGCCGCGCACGGGGCGCATCTCGTGGAGCACGGCGCGATGGCCGGCCTCGGCCACCTGCCAGGCGGCCTCGGATCCGGCGAGGCCGCCGCCGACGATATGGATGGTCTGTGTCATGCCTGAAAATAGCGAAGGACCGCCGCCCGGATCAACGGGCAACGGTCCTTCACGGCGTTCGGCTCGGACGCTGGGATCAAACGCGGGCGACGCCGCGGATCTCGCTGCGGTTGATGCCGAGATCGGCCAAGTCGCGGTCCGACAGGCGGGACAGCTGGGAAACGGTGTCGCGGTACCGGAGATAGGCGCGGACGCGGCTCAGGACGCTACGGGCGGCGGACATGGTGTGCTGTGACCTCTGTTCGAGCAGACGACGGCGCCTCATTGCGCATCGCTGCCTCTTGTTGGTGCAACGCACATATAATCCCGCCGCAGCGCAGCAGGAGTCACAAGGTCAAGCACCAGACCTGCGGAAAGTGCATACCGGGCTTAAGAAACCGGCAAGGTTTCCAAATGGTCATTCTTTGTGCGCATGCAGGCCCCGGAAAGCCTCCCACAACGCGCGACGGGCGCCCCGCCGGTCGGCGGGACGCCCGTCATGCCGTTCGAATCGCCCGGCGCGAGGCTCAGTAGAACGGGCGCGGCCCGTAGAAGCCGTAGGGCCGGTAGAACGGCCGCGGCCGGTAATAGCCGCCATAGCCACCATAGTAGATCGGCCGCCGCCAGTATCCGTAGGGCCGGGGCCCCCAGTTCGGCCGGCAGATGCCCCAGGGATTCGGGTGGAAGCCGGGGCCGCAGCCCCCGGCCGCCTCGGCGGTGCCCGCGAGCCCGAGGCCGCCGGCGATCGCGGCGGCCATCACGAGCGCCTTCGCGCGCGGTGCGCTCAGAACCGTCATGACTGGATCTCCTCAACGCTTCCGGCGGATCGGGAGCCGGTCGTTGCAGATTCGACGCCGCCACCTGAACAGTCGCTGAGCCGTAAGTTGTGCCCGGTACAGGCCCAAGACGGCACCCAAGACGGCACCCAAGACGGCACCCGCGGCGACGCCGCCCGGAGCGCGACGGCTGCGCGCTCCGGGCGGCCTCAGTGCAGCGAGGGCGTGCGCAGGAACCGCTCCCGGTCTCCGGAGACGAGGGCGAGCTTCACGCCGCGCCCCTCGCGGCGGACCGTGAGGGGCACCCGCACCCCGGCCTCGCCGAGCGCCCAGACGCTGCGGAACAGGGCGGCGAGATCGGCCACCGGCTCGCCGGCCACCGCCTCGATCACGTCGCCGGCCTGGAGGCCGCCGGTCTCGGCCGGACCGTTATCGGCGAGGCCCATCACCACGATGCCCTCCTCGCTCTCGGTGGCGTAGAGGCCGAGCCAGGGGCGCGGCGGCCGGTTGGCCCGCCCGCGCGTGGCGAGGTCCTCGAGGATCGGCGTCAGCAGGTCGATGGGCACCACCATGTTGATCGGCCGCGCCGCGCCGGCGCCGCCCTGCTGCAGCTGCAGCGAGCCGATGCCGAGCAGGTCGCCCTGGGGACCGATCAGCGCGGTGCCGCCCCAATGCGGGTGCGCGGGGGCGGTGAACAGCGCCTCGTCGAGGACGTATTCCCAGTAGCCGGCGAATTCCTGCCGGGCCACGACCTCGACGGCGACGCAGCGCTGGCGCCCGCCCGCCCCCGCCAGCACGGCCCGGTCGCCGGTCTTCAGCCCGGCCGAGCGGCCGAGCGGGAGGGCCGGCACGCCGAGATCGCCGAGCGCCTGGACCAGGCCGAAGCCCGTGGCGGCGTCGAAGCCGAGGACGTGGCCGGGCACCGAGCGGCCGTCCCGGGTGGTGAGCCAGACGCTCTCGGCCTCGGTGACGAGGTAGCCGATGGTGAGCACGAGACCGTCCTCGCGGATCACCACGCCGTTGCCGGCGCGCTCGGTGCCGAGCGTCTCGGCGGTGAACGCGCTCTCCGGGATCCGCGCCGACAGGGCCAGCACGGCCGAGAGCGCCCGGTCGAGGTCGTAGCCGTAATCCGCGGGCCTGGGCTGGGCCTGCGCGGGGATCTTCCACTCGCCCTGCGTCGCCATGACTTTCCTTCGGCTCGTCCGCCTGCGCTCCGGTCGGCGCCGGAGCCGCGCCATCGGCACACCATAGGATGTCAGCGCCGCCCGCGTCACCCGCGGTCGGTTGCGACCCATGGAACGGGCCCGTTCGGGGCGGCCCGCGGCGGGGCCGGCACAACAAAAAACCGCCCGGCGGTGCCGGGCGGCGCGCCGTCCCGGAGGACGGCCTGTCGGAGATCCGGGCGCCCCCGCCGCGCGGCGGCGGGGAGCCCGGTGTCTCGGGTTGGTCTCAGTACTTGCGGACCAGGGCCGCCGGGACCGGCGAGGCGGCCGGGGCCGGCGAGTAGAGCGGCACGATGAACCGGATCCAGCCGTCGGTGGAGTAGTTGTCGCGGGTGCGGCCGAAGGCGTTGGTGTACTGCGCGCCGGTCACGACGTCGCGGGCGACGTAGGCCTGGACGGTGAAGATCTTAAAGTCGTAGCCGACGAGGCCGCCGATGGCGAAGCGGCCGCGGTTGCCGGCCGCCGCGCTGGCCTGGCTGATGTCGAAGTTGTAGGTGCCGTAGGCGATCGGGCCGATCTCGAAGTTGCCGAACTTCTTCGTCGCGGTGAGGTCGAAGTTCAGGGCGTCCGAGAGGCGGATCGGGCCGATGGCGGCGCCGACCTGGCCGGGGAAGCGGCCGGGCGAGTCGTAGATGTTGGCGGTCAGGTTGGCGGTGATGTTCCAGCCGTCACCGGTGTAGCTGCCGGCGATGCCGAAGCGGTAGGTGTTGGAGGAGAGCTGCGGCAGGACCGGGGTGGCCGTCGTGCCGTTCGCGGTGATGATCGAGCCGCGGTCGCCGTTCAGGTCGTTCAGGTAGGCGCCGCCGAGCAAGCTGACGCCGAAGTTGTTGCCGAGGTCGAAGGCCCAGATGCCGCCGACGAAGGTGCCGACGTTGATCGAGATGTCCTTGTTGCGCACGCCCGCCGGGTTGCGGGTGAAGGCGAACACGGTCGGGGGCGCCACGAGCAGCTCGACGCGGCCGCCGAACGGCACGAACGGGGTCGACCAGACCAGGACCGGGATGTTGACGGCCGTGTCGGGCGAGTTTGGCGCGTCGGTGCGGCGGTAGGTGAACGTGTTGATCGCGTAGAGGCCTTCCGGCAGCGGCGCGCCGACGGCGAGGCCGACCTGCTCGCCGGGAACCGTGGTGGTCTGCGCCTGCGCGATCGTCGAGGTCATGCCGACCGTGAGCGCGACCGCGCCGGCCGCGAGCCAGTTCTTCATCATTTTCTCATTCCTTCCCAAGGTCCCACGGCATCCGTCCCGCATTCGGCACTTCCTTGCCGGTCTGCTCGCCAATCGCGGCTGCCGGCTTCGGACCTACCGAGCGCCCCCACGGAGCCTGCCCGTCTCAACGTCTGCGACTATTCTACAGAGACCTGCGGAAAGACAGTGGAATGCTCGCCGAAACGCCACAACCGGCTGAACCGTTGCGCAAAAGCCGCATTTTTGCGGCGATGCAACACTGTCCACAGACCCGGCCCAAACGGGGGGTCCGGCAAAATATCGTTGAATGGTCAAGCTGTTGTCGCGCCGGGGCACGGGAGAATCCGGCAAGGCCGGGGAGGTGATCGGGCAGGCCGCCGGGCGGGCCGCCCGGCCGGGATCCGGACCGGAATCCGGCTTCGAACCGGCCCGCGGCTGGCCCGAACCGGCGCCCCGCGGCTCGAATCACCGCCCGGCCGGGCGGATATGCGGACGGCACCGGGCAGAAACTGCCGCGCCGGTCCGAACCGCCTGCCTCGTCCCGTCGGGCTCGCGGATTCGCGCGGCCCCGGAGGGGCCGATCCTCCGGGGCCGCGCGTCCCGCCCGTCCTGTGTGGGGGAGGGCCCGCGGCCGGCCCTGTCGCCGGTGCGTCCGAGGCCGCCGCTTACCCGGAAGGTTTGGCCCGGAAGGTTTGGCGCGCTACTCGGCGGCGCGGCCTCGGCGCGCGGGCGCCGCGGGGCGCCGCTCCAGCACCTCGCGCAGGAACCGGCCGGTATGGCTGGCCTTGGAGCGGGCGATCTCTTCCGGCGTGCCCTGCGCCACGACCCGGCCGCCGCCGTCGCCGCCCTCGGGACCCATGTCGATCACCCAGTCGGCGGTCTTGATCACTTCGAGGTTGTGCTCGATCACCACCACGGTGTTGCCCTGGTCGACCAGCTCGTGGAGCACCTCCATGAGCTTGGCGACGTCGTGGAAGTGCAGGCCGGTGGTCGGCTCGTCGAGGATGTAGAGGGTGCGCCCCGTGGCGCGCTTCGACAGCTCCTTGGAGAGCTTCACCCGCTGCGCCTCGCCCCCCGACAGGGTCGTGGCCTGCTGACCGACATGGACGTAGTGCAGGCCGACCCGCTTCAGGGTCTCGAGCTTGTCGCGGATCGCCGGCACCGCCTTGAACAGCTCGGCCGCCTCCTCGACGGTGGAATCGAGCACGTCGGCGATGGACTTGGCCCGGTACTTCACCTCCAGGGTCTCGCGGTCGTAGCGCTTGCCCTTGCAGACGTCGCAGGTGACGTAGACGTCCGGCAGGAAGTGCATCTCGATCTTGATGACGCCGTCGCCCGAGCACGCCTCGCAGCGCCCGCCCTTGACGTTGAACGAGAAGCGGCCGGGCTGGTAGCCCCGTGCCTTGGCCTCCGGCAGGCCCGCGAACCAGTCGCGGATCGGCGTGAAGGCGCCGATATAGGTGGCGGGGTTCGAGCGCGGCGTGCGCCCGATCGGCGACTGGTCGATGTCGATGACCTTGTCGAGGTGCTCCAGCCCCTCCAGCCGTCCGTAGGGGGCCGGGTGCTCCAGGGCGCCGTTCAGCTTCTTGGCGATCGCCTTGTAGAGGGTGTCGATCACCAGGGTGGACTTGCCGCCCCCCGAGACGCCGGTGATGCAGGTGAAGGTGCCGAGCGGGATCTCGACATCGACATCCTTCAGATTGTTGCCCCGGGCGCCGAACAGGCCGAGCTTGCCCTTGCGGCCTTTTCGGCGCGCGGTGGGCGTCCGGACTGCCATCTCGCCCGTGAGGTATTTCGCGGTGAGCGAGGCCGGGTTGGCCAGGACCTCGGCGGGAGTGCCCTGCGCGATGATCTCGCCGCCATGGATACCGGCGCCCGGGCCGACATCGACCACGTAATCGGCCTGCAGGATCGCGTCCTCGTCGTGCTCGACCACGATCACCGAATTGCCGAGGTCGCGCAGGCGCTTGAGCGTGCCGAGCAGCCGCTCGTTGTCGCGCTGGTGCAGGCCGATCGACGGCTCGTCCAGGACGTAGAGCACGCCGGTGAGGCCGGAGCCGATCTGCGAGGCCAGCCGGATGCGCTGGCTCTCGCCGCCCGAGAGGGAGCCGGAGCCGCGGGCGAGCGTCAGGTATTCGAGGCCGACATCCACCAGGAAGCTCAGCCGGTCGCGGATTTCCTTGAGAATTCTGACCGCGATGGCGTTCTGCTTCGCCGTCAGCTTCTCCGGCAGCTCCGAGAACCAGCGATGCGCCTCACTGACTGAGAGGGCCGTGACATCGGCAATGTCGGCCATGGCGACCTTCACGGCGAGCGCCTCGGGCTTCAGCCGCTTGCCGCCGCAGGCGGCGCAGGGCGTCTCGCTCATGAAGCGCCCGATCTCCTCCCGGACGGCGTCCGAGTCGCTCTCCTTGTAGCGGCGCTCCAGGTTCGGGATCACGCCCTCGAAGGGCTTGTTGACCGTGTATTTGCGCAACCCGTCGTCGTAGGCGAAGCGGATCGCCTGCTTGCCCGAGCCGTACAGCACGATGGCACGGGCCGTCTCCGACAGGCTCTGCCACGGGACGCTGGTCTTGAAGCCGAAATGCTCGGCCAGCGCCTCCAGGGTCTGGCCGTAATAGGGCGAGGTCGACTTCGCCCAGGGACCGACGGCGCCGCGCTTCAGGCTCAAGCCGGGGTCCGAGATCACCAACTCGGGGTCGATCCGCATCTCGTGGCCGATGCCGCTGCAGGTCGGGCAGGCGCCGAACGGGTTGTTGAACGAGAACAGCCGGGGCTCGATCTCCGCGATGGTGAAGCCCGAGACCGGGCAGGCGAAGCGCGACGAGAAGGTGATGGTCCGGGGCGTCTCGCCCTCGGGGGCATCCGCGAACACGACCTCCGCGATGCCATCGGCCAGCTCCAGGGCCGTCTCGAAGGACTCGGCCAGCCGCGAGCCGATATCGGCCCGGACCACGATGCGGTCGACCACCACGTCGATGTCGTGCTTGAACTTCTTGTCGAGCTTGGGCACGTCGTCGATGGCGTAGTATTCGCCGTTCACGCGCAGGCGCTGGAAGCCCTTCTTCTGGTACTCGGCGATTTCTTTGCGGTACTCGCCCTTGCGTCCGCGGACCACGGGGGCCAGCAGGTAGAGCCGGGTCTTCTCCGGCAATTCCAGCACCCGGTCGACCATCTGCTGGACGGTCTGGCTCTCGATCGGCAGGCCGGTGGCCGGCGAGTAGGGGATGCCGACCCGCGCCCAGAGCAGGCGCATGTAGTCGTAGATCTCGGTGACCGTCCCGACGGTGGAGCGGGGGTTCTTGGAGGTGGTCTTCTGCTCGATGGAGATCGCCGGCGACAGCCCGTCGATCTGGTCGACGTCGGGCTTCGACATCATCTCCAGGAACTGGCGGGCATAGGCCGAGAGCGACTCGACGTAGCGGCGCTGCCCCTCGGCGTAGATCGTGTCGAAGGCCAGCGACGACTTGCCCGAGCCCGACAGCCCGGTGAACACCACGAGCTTGTCCCGGGGGATCGTCAGGTCGACGTTCTTGAGGTTGTGCTCCCGGGCCCCCCGGACCGCGATGACCCGCCGGTCATGGGCGCTCGCCGGCGCGGCGTCGAACAGGGCCGCCAGCTTGGCGTCGATCGCGGCCTCGGCAGCCGCCCCAGGGCGGGCGGGCTTTTCGGACTTCGCGCGGGCCGGCTTGGGTTGCGGGGCCGGGGCGGCGGTGGCGGCTTTCGGAGCCTTGGACGCCGTCTGCGCGGCGGCTGTCGGGGCAGCTTGGGCGGCGCCGGCGCGGCTTGCGGCACGACTTCCAGCTTGGGCTTTGGCCATGAGGGCGGCGGTCTTTCGAGGCGTCGACGCAGTCGGATCGGATCCGGATCGGATTCGCGCGCGGGCCAGCCGCCGCTCCGACACATGTCGAGCCCGAGGGGGCCGACGGCAAGGTGGGGCCGGCG
>NZ_BACT01000025.1:0-3019 GCF_000333255.1 Methylobacterium sp. B1
GAGCGCGGCCAGAAACGGCTGGACCCACAGAGGTAGTAGACCGCTCGGGCCTGCGGCGTGTTCGCGACGAGCCAATCCGCCGTGATGAGACCCGCCTCGTCGTAATGTTCGCCACGCCGGTCCTGCGCGTCCGGCTGGGCGTAGAAGGTCCGGACGCGGATATGCGCGCGCCCCGAGGCTGCGGCGGCCGTCGCGTCCCGCAGCGCATGGACACGGCCGTTGAGGGCTCCGTGGACATACCAAGTCGGGCGCTCGGGCATCTCATCCTCGATGGCGGCCAGCATGCTCACCATCGGCGTCAGTCCGACGCCGCCGCTGACCAGGACCACGGGGCCGTTCGTCGACCGGTCGAGGAAGAAGTCGCCCGCCGGCGGTGCCACGCGCAGGATCGTGCCGATGCCGGCCGCATCGTGCAGCCAGTTCGAGACGACACCGGCCGGCGCACCGGGCGCGTTCTCGCGCTTGACGGTGATGCGGTAGACGCGATCGTTCGGGGCACACGAGACCGAGTAATTGCGTTTCAGAACGCCCTGGCCTGGCAGGTCGAAGAGGAAGCCCAGGTATTGACCGGGCTGGTGGCGCAGCACGGCCCCCCCATCGACCGGCGCCAGCACGAAGGAGCGGATCGTCTCGCTCTCCTGGGTCACGCTCTCGATCTGGAACGCGCGCCAGCCGGTCCAGCCTCCAGGCTTTGCGGCGTGGTCGCGGTAGATGGCCGCCTCGCGCCCGATCAGGATCTCCGCCAGGAGCCAGTACGCGTCTCCCCAGGCCGCGCAGATTTCGGACGTCGCCGCATCGCCCAGAATGTCGCCGATCGCGCCGAGCAGCGCATCCGCGACATGCGGATAGTGCTCGGGGAGGATGTTGAGCGCGACATGCTTCTGCGCGATGCGCTCCACCGCCCCGCCGAGAACGCTCAGATTGTCGATGTTGCGGGCATAGGCCAGCACGGCTTGCGCGAGGGCCTTCGGCTGCGAGCCCGCTGCCCCATGGTGCGACTGGTTGAAGAGGTCGCGCATCTCGGCGTTCTCGAACAGGCGCTCGTACATGCGCCGCGTGATGTCCAGGCCTCGCGCCTCCAGGGCGGGAATCGTGGCTTTGATGAGGGCGACGGTGGAGGGACTCAGCGGGGCAGGCATGGCGGTCCTCAAGATGCATATTACATGCACCTTATGACGGCCCATTTTTAAAGGTGCAATCGTCATGCACCTTAAGGGCTGTTACGGAGTTGACATGCGGCTGACCCGCTTCACCGATTACGGCCTGCGCACTCTGATCTATCTCGGCTCGCTGGGCCCCCGGCAGGGCTCCATAGCCGGCGTCGCGGCGGCCTACGGGATCTCCGAGCATCACTTGGTGAAGGTGGTGCATCAGCTGGGCCGGCTGGGATTGATCCGGACGACGCGCGGCCGGGGCGGCGGCTTGCTTCTGGGCCGGCCCGCGGACCAGATCCGCGTCGGAGACGTCGTGCGGGCCATGGAGGAGGATCTGGCGCTGGTCCCCTGCTTCGCCGGTGCGGCCTGTGCGATCACGCCCGCGTGCCGCCTCAAGGGTGTCTTGAACGAAGCGCTCGCCGCGTTCCTCGCGGTCCTCGACCGACATACCCTCGCCGACCTGCTGGAGCCGAATACCGGGCCGGATCTCGCAGCCCTCCTGGGCATCGATCCCATGCCGTCGATCGACGAGCCCGCCTCGCGCATGCCTCGACGCCCCGTCGACCCGGTGCGTTGATCGACGGTTGCTCAGCCTCGACGCCGCGATGTGATCACCAACGCCATCGCAAGGCCGGACGCCCGCAGCATCGGAGCATGGGCGAGCGTCGGCGCGCTCCGGACGCGGGCTCGGAGCCCCACCGGATGCCGACTCGCCTCGGTGATCGCGGCGCAGTCGTCGCGATCGAAGCGGCAGGTCTTCACCTCTGCCGTCGCGGCTCCGGAGCCCAGGGCAGGACGGCACCGGCGATAGGACCTCGCCCGGACGCAGGCTATAGTGCTTCTATACGATTTGATCTCTCGAACGCTTTGCGGCTGCCTGCGCGACGCCGATGGATAATTCGGCATTCAACCATCGATATCGAAAGGTCGCGATGATGAAGAATGTGCCAGAGATCCGCGAATTGACGGATGAAGAGATCGATTGTGTCGCCGGCGGCGTGAGCGACGACGCACTGTACGGGGCAGCGATCGGCCTCGCCGTGGCCAGCGTCGGCGCGCTGATCGCGGTGCCGACCATGGGAACGAGCACGACGCTCTGCGTGTGGGGGGCCTCCCTCGCCTCGTCGGCGCTCGCCTACAACATCGCGGCCCAGTAGCGCGGCCTGAACCCGGCGGCCCGCCGGGTCCGGAGAGGGTCTGCTCACGGAGCGGCCCTCTCCAAGGACGGAGGCTTCGACGGGCACCCGAACGGGCGCGAGGGGGGCCGATCCGGCGCGGGACGCCTCCTGTCCGCAGCCTGCGCAACGCGCGGTCGGCCGAACGCGTCGACTGCTGTGTCGACCGGCCCATCACGGCCAGGGGCGCCGGCCCATCCGCATCGCGCCCGGCCCCGTCAGGCGACACCCGTGAAGAAGGTGGCGTAGCCGTCCTCGTGCACGCGGGCGAGATAGGCCCGGTACGGTGCGAAGCCCGGCTCCTCGGGTCCGATGCGCCCGTAGCCGAACGCGCCGGCCTGCTCCGGGAGCAGCGCCAGGGGCGCCGCGGCGGGGGTCAGCTGGGTGCCGCGCCCCGCATGGAGCGTGGTTAGGACCCCGTACATCTCGCCCTGGATGTTCGGGCGGCACAGGACCGCCAGGCGGTGCTGCCCGTGCCAGTTGGTCACCAGATAGATCATGCCCGACTGGCTCGGCACGGCGACGCTGCCGGATTGCGCGAAGGGGGCGTCGAGCCGCTCGGCCTCGCGGAACACGAGGCGAGCCGACTCCGGGTCCCAGGCGATCTCGGTGCGGTAGGCGAAGATCGCGCCGGCCGTCCCGAAGGAGGGCCGCAGGGTGAGATAGCGCACCCTCGATCCAGGCCACGCT
>NZ_BACT01000024.1:0-4638 GCF_000333255.1 Methylobacterium sp. B1
AGGGATGATCGTGCAGTTCTCCACGGGGGGGCGCGGGCGCGATCCGGCGGCCCGCGGCCTCTCGCTCAAGCACGGGCCCGACATGGCGTNCCTGTCCACCGGCTCGGTGAACTTCCCGACGATCGTCTACGAGAATTCCGCGAGCCTCGTGACCGACCTCGCCGGCCAGATGAAGCAGTATGGCGTCCGGCCCGAGATCGAGATCTTCGACCTCTCGCACCTGCACGGCGCCAAGCGCCTCGTGGAGGCGGGCCTGATCGACGCGCGCCCGCACGTGCAGTTCGTCATGGGCGTCCAGAACGCGATGCCGGCCGAGGAGCACCTCCTCGACATCCTGCTCGCCGAGACGCGGCGGATCCTGCCGGAGGCGACGTGGACGGCGGCCGGGATCGGCCGCAACCAGGCGATCGTGATGGACTGGGCGCTCGCCCGCGGCGCCGACGCGGTCCGCACCGGCCTGGAGGACAACATCCGGGTGACGAAGGATCGTCTGGCGGCCAGCAACGCCGAACTGGTCGGCCTCGCCGCCAAGGCGGTGGCCCGGCACGGCCGGCGGGTCGCGACGCCCGTCGAGGCCCGCGCCGCGCTGGGGCTCGGCTGATCGGGCGACGCCTCGGTCCCGCGACGAGTGCCCCCGGCTGGAGCGACGCGACCGTCGCAAGCCCCTCGTTTCGAGGGGGTGCCGGGCTTCCGAGCGGCGCGGCGCCGGAGGATCGTCCCTTCGCGGCGGCCGTTCATCGCCGGCCGCGCCCCACCTTCTCACGGGCATCGCAGCGTGCTAACGATCCGCCCGCGCGGGTGTAGCTCAATGGTAGAGCAGCAGCCTTCCAAGCTGAATACGAGGGTTCGATTCCCTTCACCCGCTCCATTCCAAAATCCGAAATCGCATCACGCGCTTAAGCGTAACCGGCCGGCCCTCCCCGGGCGTCGCGCGGCCGCCCCCTGCGCCGTGCAAGCTGCGTTCCCGGCCCCGCCGCGCCGCGGGCAGCCGGATGCGGGGCGGAGGCGTCGGCGGCTCGAGGTCAGGACCGCGGGCCGCCAGGAGCCCCGCCGGCCAGGCCCTCCCGGAGGACCGACGACCGCGGTGCGCGCCGGCTGTTTCTTGATGGACCCGGCGTTGTAAGACGGGCGCCGACGATCCGGACGGATGACGATGCCGTCCCCCCGTACGGCCGACATGACGACGTCTGACCCTCCCAACGATCCGGGTTCCCGCGGCGACGACCCCTTCGACGCGGAGGGACTTCGGCTGACGCTCGACGAAGCGGGCATCTGCGGCTGGGCCCTCGACGTCCGGACCGGGCGCGTCACGATCTTGCCGTCCTGCCTTCGTCTGTTCGGGGTGCCGCCGGACCGCCTGACCACCTTCGACGCGATGCAGGCCTTCGTGCATCCGGACGACCGCGCAGCCAGGGCGGACGCCATCGGGCGCGCGCTGGCGGAGGGCGGACGCTACGAGGTCGATTATCGGGCGGTGCATCCCGATGGACGCGTCCACTGGCTGCGTTCGCGCGGCCGCGTGCAGCTCGGCGCCGACGGTCGGCCGTGCCGCCACCGCGGCGTGGTCTTCAGCATTCACGAACAGAAGCAGGCCGATGAAGACCTGCGGGCGCGCGAGGCGCATCTGCGCTCGATCCTCGACACGGTCCCCGACGCCATGATCGTCATCGACGAGCAGGCGCAGATCAAATCGTTCAGCGCGGCGGCCGTGCGGCAGTTCGGTTACGGGCCGGACGAGATGGTCGGCCGGAATGTCAGCCTGCTGATGCCGGAACCGTATCGGAGCCAGCACGACGCCTACATGGCGCGCTACCGTTCGACCGGAGAACGCCGCATCATCGGCATCGGCCGCGTCGTGGTCGGCCAGCGCAAGGACGGCTCGACCTTCCCGATGGAATTGGCGGTCGGCGAGATGCGTTCGGGCGGCGTGCGCTACTTCACCGGCTTCATCCGCGACCTCACCGAACGGAACCAGACGGAGATGCGTCTGCAGGAGTTGCAGTCCGAGCTGGTGCACATGTCGCGCTTCACCGCCCTGGGCGAGATGGCATCGACGCTGGCGCACGAGATCAACCAGCCGCTCACGGCAATCGCGAGCTATCTCAAGGGCTGCCGCCGCCTCCTCGGGCGCATGGAAGGCCCGGAGGCGGCCCGGCTCTCCGACGCGGTGAACCAAGCGGCCGATCAGGCCCTGAGAGCCGGACAGGTGATCCGGCACCTGCGGGACTTCGTATCGCGCGGCGAGAACGAGCGGCATATCGAAAGCCTGCCCAAGCTGGTCGAGGAGGCGAGCGCCCTCGCCCTCGTCGGCGCCAAGGAGAAGGGCGTGCGCGTCCGCTTCGATCTCGATCCGGATGCGCCGCTCGTGCTGGCCGACCGGATCCAAGTGCAGCAGGTCCTGCTCAACCTCATCCGCAACGCGATCGAGGCCATGCAGGACGTGACCCGGCGCGAACTCGTCGTCGGGACGCGGGCGCGTCCGGCTGAAGGCCTGGTCGAGATACGGGTGTCGGATACCGGGACCGGCATCGCGCCCGAGATCGCCGAGCAGCTGTTCCAGCCCTTCGTGACAACGAAGGCGAACGGCATGGGCGTCGGCCTGTCGATCTGTCGAACCATCGTCGAGGCCCATGGCGGCAAGATCCTGGCCTGCCCGGGTCCGGACGGCGGAACGACCTTCCGCTTCACCCTGCGCACGCTCGACCGCGAGGAGATGGCTCATGTCGACTGACGCGCCCGTGCACATCGTGGATGACGATCT
Source organism: Methylobacterium sp. B1 (assembly GCF_000333255.1). Lineage (NCBI taxonomy): Bacteria > Pseudomonadati > Pseudomonadota > Alphaproteobacteria > Hyphomicrobiales > Methylobacteriaceae > Methylobacterium > Methylobacterium sp. B1. The sequence goes on from NZ_BACT01000024.1 coordinate 2,762, forward strand.
CGCGGTGCGCCAGTCCCTCGCCTTCCTGCTGGCGACCGACGGACTGGCCGTCCAGGTGCACGACTCGGCGACCGCCTTCCTCGCCGCGGGGACCGACCGTGTCGGATGCATCGTCACGGACGTGCGCATGCCCGACATCGACGGCGTCGAACTGCTGCACCGCCTCCGGCAGAGAGGCCGGATGCCGCCCGTGATCGTCATGACAGGCCATGCGGACGTCGCGCTCGCGGTCGAAGCGATGAAGGCCGGCGCGGTGGACTTCATCGAGAAGCCCTTCGACGACGACGTTCTTCTCGCCAGCATCCGATCGGCCTTGGCGCGGGCGGATCGCGCCCGGACGCGCGACGCCGAGGGGGACGCGGTGCGGGCGCGCTTGGCCGCACTCAGCGAGCGCGAGCGCCAGGTCCTGGAAGGACTGGTCGCCGGCAAGGCCAACAAGGTCATCGGGCTCGATCTCGGCATCAGCCCGCGGACCGTCGAGATCTACCGGGCCAACGTCATGTCCAAGATGCAGGCGGGCAGCCTGTCCGAGCTGGTGCGCATGGCACTGATCGCAGAAAGCTTGGAGGGCGACTGAAGACGGACGCGCGTTGCGCCCCGTCGAGATGCCGATTCCGGGATGCCTTAGGGGGACGGGCTTCGACGCAGAGGCTCGCTCTTCGAAGGCATCCCCAATGCCCTCTCGGCGCCCGCCCACAGCTGCTCGTAGGGCTGCAGGCCCGCCTCCGCGCCGACATCGGGTGGATCGGCGCACGGCAGTCACTTCCGACCCCAGGGCGCTTGCCGGCTCCGGCGGTTCGCGTTCGCCGCGGGTCGGCGGCGCGCGGTCGATGCCGCATCGGGATCGGGGTTGGGCCAAATCTGCAGTTGATATGCATCAAGGCCGGAATGCGCCCCGGTTCTCACGATGCCGCGGTCGAGTGGAAGCGCAGCTTGCCATGCGCGGAGAAGCGAACACCGATCCCGGAACGGGTGACAGCAGCAAGGAGGCACCGCGCATCCGCACCATGTTCCAGCACACGCTCGAGCACGAAGTGCCGGCGGGGACGATCCTTTTCGCGCAGGGTGAGGTCCCGACCTTCCAGATCGTCGTCCTGTCGGGATCGGTTCAGCTCTTCGGACGATCCCGCGATGGCCGCGAGGTGCTCATCGAAGTCGTGAGGGCGCCGGACCTGTTGATCCCTGCCGCCGTCGTGACCGCATCGCCGTATCTGATGCAGGGGCGGGCTCCGGAGCCGACCCGCTTCCTGCTCATTCCGGCCGATGCGTTCCGCGACGCGGTGGAACGCAACCCGCGTCTGGCGAAGGCGGTTCTGGAAACGCTCGCCGAGCAGTTCCGTCGGATGGTGCGGCAGACCAAGAATCTGAAGCTGCGCTCCGCGGCCGAGCGCGTCGGATGCCATATCCTTGTCCTATCCGAACGGCAGGGCACGCCGGACCGCGCGATCCTGCCCTACGAGAAGCACGTGATCGCGTCCGAACTCGGGATGACGCGCGAGTCCTTCTCCCGCGCCCTCAAGCCCTCACCAAGATAGGCATCGGCGTTGCGGGCCAGGAGATCGTCATCCGCGACCCGCGCGCGACTGACCGCCGTCGCCAAGCCCGACCCCATGATCGATCTGCCTGCCTTCGACGACACCGGTCGCCGGACCCTGGCCCTGATCGAGCGGTTGAAGGGATAGGGACGGCAGGGCGGCCCGCGGCGTTCGACGGCGGACGCCCGTTCCGTCGGCACCGGGCGGTCCGGCGCCCGCACGCGCGATCACGGGAGGCGGCAGCGCCGTTCGCGGCGCCGCCGACACCCGGCTGTGGCGCCACGATCAGGCGACGCGCCGCACCTCGTCCTCCAGCAAGTAATCGGCCGGCCCGAAGAATTC